>NZ_FNGR01000042.1:0-50451 GCF_900103045.1 Ensifer sp. YR511 | reverse complement strand
TTTTCCGAGATGGCGAAGATCACGAGCCTTGCGACGCTGCACGGCGTTCGCATCGTGCCGCATGTCTGGGGCACGGGCGTGCATATCGCTGCCGCGCTGCAGTTCATGGCGGCGATGACGCCGGATCCGGTGCGGGTCAACCCGATCGAGCCGATCCTGGAGTTCGACCGGACGGAAAATCCGTTCCGACAGGCGGTGCTGAAGGCGCCGATCGAGGCGGTCGACGGTGTCGTTGCCATCCCCGATGCGCCCGGCCTTGGCATCGAGATCGATCGTGACGCGCTCGCCAGGTTCAAGATGCCCGAGAGCGCGCAATGATCGAGCGAACCCTCACCGGCCGCCCGCCTGAACCGCGCTTGCCGACGGGCACGGTCGACGCGCAGATGCACATGTATCTGCCGGGTTATCCATCGCTTCCCGGCGGCCCGCCTTTGCCGGTTGAGCCGTTGCCGGATGCTGCCGCCTACCGCCAGGTCATGGACTGGCTCGGCATCGACCGGGTGATCATCACCCAGGGCAACGCCCATCAGAAGGATAACGCCAATCTGCTCGCCTGCCTGGCCGAGATGGGCGATGTCGCGCGCGGCGTCGCCGTCATCGACGAAACCACGTCCGATGCGGACATCGGCGCGCTCAGCGACGCGGGCGTTGTCGGTGCCCGTATCATGGATCTGCCTGGAGGGGCGCTGGGGCTCGATGCGTTGGAAGCGGTCGATGCGCGGGCACATGCGGCAGATTGGATGATAGCCGTGCAGTTCGACGGCAACCGGCTGCTCGACCATCTGCCGCGGCTGGCGCGCATCCGGTCACGCTGGGTGCTCGATCACCACGGCAAGTTCTTTGCCGGCGTCGATCCGGATGGACCGGAGATCGCGGCCCTCTTGAAGCTGATCGATCGCGACAATGTCTGGTTCAAGTTCGCCGGCGTCTACGAGAGTTCGCGCGACGGGTGGCCCTATGAGGATGTCGCAGCCGTCTCCAGGAAGATCGCCGCGCATGCGCCAGAGCGCATCGTCTGGGGCTCGAACTGGCCGCACAACATGATCCGCAAGACGGAAGACTATCCCGACGATGCACGGCTGGCAGACCTCGTGCTCGGCTGGCTTCCGGACGAACGGGCCAGACATCTGGCTCTCGTCGAGAACCCGGAACGCCTGTTCAAGCTGCCGGCGTTCGCCGCGGTGTAGTTGCCGCGGGTGCTGGGAGGCGCCCGTGGAACCCACAACATGGAGATTTCGCATGCCGGCCCGGATGGGCAGCAACCCGGTCTTGGGAGAGGCCGAAGCACGACTAGAGGAGGAGGAAAACATGAAGAAAATTGCAAGCATGCTTTGCGTCGCCATGGGGCTGGCGTTTGCCGGCACAGCGGCGCAGGCGCAGGAAATCACCCTGCGTTCGGCAGACATCCATCCGGATGGCTACCCGACGGTCGATGCGGTCAAATACATGGGGCAATTGCTCTCCGAGCGCACCAACGGCCGAATCAAGATCGAGGTCATGAACAACGGCGTTCTCGGCGGCGAGAAGGACACGATCGAACAGACCCGCTTCGGCGTCATCGACATGAACCGCGTCAACGCAGCACCCTTCAACAACCTCGTCAAGGAGACGATGGTCCTCGGCATGCCTTTCCTGTTCCGCTCGACGGAACACATGCACAACACCGTCGACGGCCCGATCGGCGACGAAATCCTCGCAGCCTTCGAGCCACACGGCCTGATTGGCCTTGCTTTCTACGATAGCGGCGCGCGCTCCTTCTACACGACCAAGAAGCCGATCGAGAAACTGGCTGACCTGAAAGGCCTGAAGATCCGCGTGCAGCAATCCGATCTCTGGATCGCGATGATGCAGGCCTTCGGCGCCAACCCGACGCCGATGCCGATGGGCGAGGTCTACTCCTCGCTCGAGACGGGCGTCGTCGATGGTGCCGAGAACAACTGGCCGTCCTACGAATCTGCCCGCCATTTCGAGGTGGCCAAGAACTATTCTCTGACCGAACATTCGCTCAATCCGGAAATCCTCGTCATTTCCAAGACGAGCTGGGACAAGCTCTCGCCTGAGGATCAGACGCTGCTTCGCCAAGCGGCCAAGGACAGCGTCGGCAAGATGCGCGAGCTTTGGAGCGCGCGCGAAAAGGCTTCCGAGGAGAAGGTCCGCGCTGCCGGTGCGAACGTGATCAAGGTCAACAAGGAGGAGTTCGCAGCCGCCATGGGGCCGGTCTACGACCAGTTTGTCAGCGACCCGAAGCTGAAGGACCTTCTCGAAAGGGTAAAGGCGGTCAAGTGACAGCGGTGAGGCCGGCTCCGGGATCGGGGCCGGCCTTTTCAACTGTTTACCGGATCGCCTTTGTCGAGGAGGAAGAAACATGCGTCGTTTCATGCGGACGATACGTCCGCTTCTAGGCGCGCTGAGCTGCGCTTCGCTCTACATCGCCGGCATCGGCATGGTCGCCATGACCCTGATCGTCGGCTGGCAGGTCTTTGCCCGCTACGTGCTCAACGACTCTCCGAGCTGGTCGGAGCCCTTGGCTCTTCATCTCATGGCCTGGTTCATCATGCTCGGCGCCGCCGTCGGTGTACGCGAAAGCGTGCATCTCGGCCTCGATGTCGTCCGACACGTGATGAAGCCGTCGGTGCAGCTTGCCATGGATCTGACGAGCCTCGGGCTGATCGTCGTGTTCGGGTTAGCGATGGCCTATTACGGCCTGCTCCTTTCGGCCGGCACCTGGACGGCGACCATTCCGGTTCTCGGATGGCCCGGCGGCGTCGACTTTTTCCCGCTGATCGTCGGTGGCGCCATGATCGCCCTTTTTGCCGCGGAGCGATTGATCGACCAGTTTCTCGGCGTCGAACTCGCAGCCGATGTCGTCGTGCAGGAGATGGCCTGAATGGCTTACACTATCCTCTTTGGGGTCTTCACCCTCCTGATGCTCATCGGCACGCCGATCGCCTTCTGCCTCGGCATCGCTTCGTTCGCGACCGTGCTCTATCTCGGCCTGCCGCCGGTGGTCGTGTTTCAGCAGCTGAATTCGGGCATGAACGTCTTTGCCATGATGGCGATCCCGTTCTTCATCTTTGCCGGTGACCTGATGGTGCGCGGCGGCATCGCCAACCGGCTGATCCAGTTTGCGGCCGGCCTCGTCGGCCACCTGCGCGGCGGCCTCGGCCAGGTCAATATCGTCGCCTCGACGCTCTTCGGAGGCATCTCCGGCTCGGCGGTGGCTGACGCCTCTGCGGTCGGCGGTCTGATGATCCCGCAGATGGCCAAGCGCGGCTACGACCGCGACTATGCCGTCAACGTCACCGTCAATGCGGCGATTATCGCGCTGATGGTTCCGCCGTCGCACAACATGATCCTCTATTCGATCGCCGCCGGCGGTAATGTTTCGGTTGCCGATCTCTTTACCGCCGGCATCATCCCGGGGCTCTTGCTCGCGCTTGCGCTGATGGTGACGGCCTATGTCGTTGCCAGGCGCCGGGGCTATCCGTCCGAACCGTTTCCGGGCTTTGCCAAGGTCTTCTACTACCTGCTCGCCTCGTTCCCCGGCATCGTGCTGATCGGCATCATCTTCGGCGGCGTGCGCTCCGGCGTCTTCACCGCCACGGAAAGCTCGTGCATTGCCGTGCTCTATGCCTTCCTCGTCGCCATGCTTGTTTATCGCGAGCTGGATTGGACGGGCTTCGTCGAGGCGGTGATGGGGGCGGTGCGCACGACGGCCATGGTGCTGCTCGTCATCGGCATGGCGGCGTCCTTCGGCTGGCTGATGGCGTTCCTTCAGGTGCAGGCATTGATGATCAGTGCGATCGGCGCGATCTCGGAAAACCCGATCATCGTGCTGCTCGTCATCAACATCATCCTTTTGATCCTCGGCACCTTCATGGACATGGCGCCGATGGTGATCATCTGCACGCCAGTGCTGTTGCCCGTGGTCAAGGCCTTCGGCATCGATCCGGTGCATTTCGGTGTGGTGATGATCCTCAATGCCGGCATCGGCCTCAACACGCCGCCGGTCGGAACCGTACTCTTCGTCGGCTGCGCCGTCGGCGGGATATCCATCCGCGAGGCGATGCGCACGATCTGGCCGTTCTTCGGCGCCAGCATCGCAGTGCTGATGGCGGTCACCTACATACCGGCGCTGTCGCTGTGGCTGCCTTCGGTCTTCAAGTGAACTGATCGTTCGCGATATCTCCGGGCTCGGTATATCCGCCGGGCCCGGCCTTTTTCAGGGCTGGCTACTCGTTCCCGTTGGCGGCGAGACACTGCCGCTCCAGGCGTTTCAGGAAGACGCCGATTTCCTTTGCTGCCTGCAGATCGCCCTTCCGCTCGGCGACCGTACGGCCTTCGCGCCAGACCTGAATTGCCTCCTGGTGGCGGCCCAGCTTGAGGAGGATTGCGCCACGCAGTTTCCATGCTGCCGAATAGTCCGGGTCGAAGGCGATCGCCCGCTCCACATGGGCCAAGGCGGTATCGAAGTCCGCCTCCTGGAGGCAGATGCTGCCGAGCGTGAACCGCAAAAGGGCGTCGTCCTTTCCGTCCTGTAAGAGCTTTTCGAGCACTTGCCGCATGGCTTCCTCCTCCGCGATCGCCGGTTCAGGCCGCAGGCTTGCTTGGGGTAAGGGGCGCATGCCCATTGCTCGCCAGCGTCAGCGATCTCGTCCTGTCGAGAGACTGATACCGGCGGCGGCCCCAGATCAAGGGGTCGGCATGAGCAGACGTCTGGGTTGCGACAATTGTTCCCACGAACAGCATATGGTCGCCCACCTCGATCGAAGCGCTGAGCAGGCAGTCGAGCGTGGCAGCCGCGCCGAGCAGCCTTGGCCGTCCGCTCGGCCACTCAGCCCATATGCCGACGAGATAGCGCTTCGACGCTTCGATCTTGCCGGCAAAGGCATCTGCGATCAGCTCCTGGCCCTCAGCCAGCATGGCGAGCGAAAACCCTCGCTCGGCGGCGATCAGCGCGGCAAGCGGACTGTCCGCCTTGATCGAAATGACGATCGACGGCGGGTTGGCAGAGAGCGAGAAGGTCGCCGTCAACGTCCGGCCGAGACTGTCGGGGCCATTGCCGGCGCTCGCCACGCAGACGGTGGCGGCGAGATGCGACAGGGTGTCGGCGAACTCCGGTTTCGACACCGCCAGGTCGGCATGGGCGTCGATGGCGAGGGAGGGCGGAGGTGTCTGGCGCATGGGGCTCGTTCCGAGATGAAATAGCCCGTGGCGGCGGGGAGACGCCACGGGATTTGCAGAAGCCTGAGCTCAGGCGGGGGCGAGCGGCTGCTGCAACTCATGCCGTTTTCGGCAAGTGCTGCGGCGGCGTAGGGAAGGGCGGGAAGTTCGAAGGCCATGGTCAAATCCTTTGCGGGCGGGGCACTCTCGGATCACTTGTCTGCGAACGGAGGAGAGTGTATTTAGCAAGACAATTCTTTGTAAATCTGCGCGCGGGAATATGTCAAGCGATCCCTTGTTAAATCCAGAGCAAAGCGCCGGCCGCACCCCGGGCGAGCGCATCATGCTTGCACTCAAGCTACACGGACCGCAGACCGCGACAGCGCTCGGCAAACGTCTGGCGATCACCGGCGAGGCCGTGCGCCAGCAGTTGGTGCGTCTCGCCGAGGAGGGGCTGGCCACGTCGTGGTCCGAGGCAAAAGGCGTCGGTCGTCCGTCGCAGTTCTGGGGGCTGACGGCTGCCGGCCACGCGGAGTTTCCCGATACGCATGCAGAGCTGACCGTCCAGTTGTTGCGCACCATCCGGCAGACGCTTGGCGAGGACGCGATCGACCGGCTGATCGCCGCGCGTGAGGACGAGACGCGCCAGAACTATCGTGCGGCGATGGTGGAGAAAGAGAGCCTGCGCGAACGGGTGGACGTGCTCGTTCGATTGCGGTCACAGGAAGGCTATATGGCCGCCTGCGAGGATCCGGGCGACGGAACGCTGCTGTTCGTCGAGAACCATTGTCCGATCTGTGCCGCCGCGACCAACTGCCAGGGCTTCTGCCGGGCAGAATTGAGCGTGTTCCGCGCGGTGCTCGGCCCCGGTGTCGAGGTCGAGCGCGCCGAGCACATTCTGGCCGGCGCGCGACGTTGTGCCTATGTGGTCAAGTCGGCCGACCGGGCCGCCTGATCGTGCCAAAGGAACGCTCTGGCACGCGCCCGGTCGTCGGGCGCCACCAGCTCCGATCGTGTCAGCGCGCGCCCATGCGCAGGGCGCCGTCGAGGCGGATGACTTCGCCGTTCAGCATGCGGTTTTCGCAGATGTGCTGCACGAGTGCCGCGAATTCGTCCGGTTTGCCAAGGCGCTGCGGGAAGGGCACGCTCTTGCCGAGCGAATCCTGCACTTCCTGCGGCATGCCGGCCATCATCGGTGTTTCGAAGATGCCCGGCGCAATGGCGACGACGCGAATGCCGTGGCGCGCGAGTTCGCGCGCAATCGGCAGGGTCATCGAGACGACGCCGCCCTTGGAAGCCGCATAGGCCGCCTGGCCGATCTGGCCATCGAAGGCGGCGACCGATGCGGTATTGACGATCACCCCGCGCTCACCATCCTCGCCGGGCTCTTCCCGCTGGATCGCCTCTGAGGCGAGCCGCAGCATGTTGAAGGTGCCGATGAGGTTGATCGCGACCGCGCGCGAAAAGCTTTCAAGCCGGTGCGGACCGTCGCGCCCGAGCACCTTTTCCCCCGGCGCGATGCCGGCGCAGTTCACCAGGCCGTGCAGATGTCCGAAGCGATCGAGGGCCGCTGCCACTGCGGCGGCGCCATCGGCCTCGCTGGTGACATCCGTCTTCTGGAAGAGCGCGTTGCCGCCAAGCTCCTCGGCCATCTGCTGGCCGGCTGCGGCGTTGACGTCGGCGAGAACCACGCGGGCACCCTCGCCATGCAGCTGCCGCGCGACGGCCGCACCCAGACCCGAACCGCCACCGGTAACGATAAAGACTTTTCCATCGATCAGCATATGAGGCTCCTCCCGTACCGGATCGTGTCGTTGAACTATCGACATAGCCTTGCTGGCTGTGGAAGCCAAGTTCCGCTGACGACGGCGGCCTTACGCGTCGGAGCCTATTGGGCGCCGATCGGGGAGATTTCGATGATCTTGATGCCGATGGCGTTGGTGGCTTCGTCGAAGACGATTTCGCCGCGGCCGATCACCATGCCGTTGACCTTGAGTTCCACCGGTTCGCCGAAGTTGCGATCGAGATGTATCGTGTCGTCCTGATGGAGTTTCGAGATCTGCGACACCGTCAGCTTGGCGCGCCCGATCACCGCTTCGATCGCGAGAGGAATTCCCTGGACTGCGCGCTCGCTCATGACAGAACGGCCTTCGAACGCAGGGCTTTCGTCGAGCTCGACCAGCTCATCCTGTAGCTTCTTGTTAATCATTCTGCACCATCCAAAGCACTGATTCACGACTCTTTAACAAAGAGTTGCGCCAGTTCGCCCTGGGTAGCAACCGTGGCTAAATGGGGGTTCCCCGTGCCTTGCAAGCGAGCGTTAACAAAGCGTTAACATCCACAATTCGGAGGCGGTGAAAGCTGTCAAAGCGTCACCGCAGCCCAGTTTCCGTCCCGTTTTTGGAATCCGATCATGCGGCGGCCATTCGGCAATTTGTCGCCGAGTCGCACGACATAGACGTAACCCTCGTAGACCATCAGCCCGCGATCGCCGTCACTGAACAGGATCTGGAAATTCGGCGACTGCATCATCGCGGCGTCGACTTCAGCGCCGGTCACAGCCGGGGCAATCGCTGCGATCTCCGACGAAGGCTCTTTCGCTCCACTCAAATAGTAGAGCGATGCCGCAGCGGCTGTAACGAAAAGCAGCAGGGCGCCCGCCAAAGGCAACGGGCGGCTCTTGAAACGTGTCGGGTTCGGTTGAGAGGCGGCAACACTCAAGGTCAACTTCCTGATTCGCTGTATTTTCTGAACGGATCCGGCCACAGGTGGAAAGCGACTGATTTCTCCTGCCGATACAAGGGCCGGAGATCTTGCCAAATCTACCTAGTGGAACCGTTCCGTACTTCAAGCTGAGAAGTCACTTGCTTCTCCGACTCGACAGCATGCCCACTCGCCGATTTCAGGGACATATGCCCATCGGCGTTTCCACATCTTTTGCGTGCCGTGCGACAATAGCATGTCGCCGGATGATTTTTCAGCTCCCGACGCCCGCAACTGACAGGCGCCGGGGGCGAGGCCGATCCCTCAGCCCTTTCTGATGTCGATCAGTTTCAGCCAGGGCTGAAGGTGAAAGGCGCCCATCAGCAGATACATGGCGGTCATCCCGCCGATCACAGTTTGTCCGGCGCCGCTACACAGCATCGGATCGGCCCCGGCGGTTCCCATGTTGGAAAGAACCGCCATCAGGGCGAAGGTGGGGGCGGCGGCAAGCGCCAACCCCGCAGCTACCAAACGGGCGAGGGAGGGCGCCCGCCCGTCGCGCTCACCGGAGCGGGCGCCGATGCTCATGGCTTCGCGCTCGTGTCGGAGGCGCGCATCGCGGCCTCGCCGGCATCCGATACTTCGACCCATCTTTTGTCGGGGGCAGCGCCTTCGACGTAGCTGTCGTTCCAGTTCCACCACTTGTAGGTCGGGGTCTGCGGATATCCGGCCGGCGAATCCTCCCACACTTCCTGTCGGCCGAGCGGGGTGATGTCGAGATAGTTCCAGGTGCTACCCATCTGTTCGTCGCCGCGGCTGTTGACGAGGTAGGTGCGAAACAGCTCTTCGCCGTCGCGGAAGAAGACATTGTGGCCGTGCCACTCGCCCACGTCGAAATCAGCATCGAAGCTGTCGGTGATGGTGTACCAGGGCATGGTCCAGCCCATCCGTGCCTTCAGCCTGGCAATATCCGCCTGCGGGGCGCGCGAGGCAAAGACCAGGGTCGTGTCACGGGCGTTAAGGTGCGACAGATGCGCAACCTGATCGGCGACCATCGAGCAGCCCCGGCAGCCGTGATCGGGCCAGCCATGCACGCCCGGTTCGTAGAAGGCGCGGTAGACGATCAACTGGCGCCGGCCGGCAAAGAGGTCAAGCAGGCTCGCCTTGCCGTCGGAGCCCTCGAACACGTAGTTCTTGGTCACGGCCGTCCAGGGCATCCGCCGACGCTCGGCGGCCAACGCATCGCGGGCGCGGGTGTGCGCCTTTTCCTTTACCAGCATTTCCTGCCGGGCCGCTTCCCATGCCTGTGCCGAAACCACCGGCGGCTTCTGCATCGTCGACTGGGCGTCCGCGCGTCCGTTCTCGCGTTTCTCGATCGTCTGGGTCATGGTGCTGTGTCTCCTCGTTTCAGCAAAGCTTCTCAACGCAAGGCCGATGCCTTGCAGTCCTGAGCAGCTTGACACCGCAAGAGGATCGGCGGGAGTAACAAGTGTGGCGGTGTTTTCGAGCCGGAGCCGCTGCCACTGCGCAGCGGCGCGGGAGTTCGCCGATCAAGCTCCTTTTTAGTTGTCGCTGTTGTAATTCCTCGAAGTTGAGCGAGTATGCTTGTCGCAACCACGCGCGGGAGGACGGCATGCATTTCGTTTCGGATGCGGTTGGCGGGTACAAGGTCTTCGCCGTGTCGGGGGTCAATACGGTTTCGTTCGCGATAGACTATCGCAACGCCGACACCGCGGGGCTTCTCGGTTTTGCGGTCGAGCGGCATGATCCAACGGAAGGCGAGCGGTACTACATGTACGGCTTCAAGGTCTTCGAAACGGTGATCTCCCATCCCAATGAGGATACCGTCGTTCTGACCTACGACCATCCCGTTCAGAGTTTCGTCTGGGATGACTTCACGGCCAAGCCCGGTCGGCGTTACGACTATTACTTCCATCCGCTGACAGGTATGGCGAAGAACATCGACCGGTCAGCACCTGCCATCAGAATCGGTATCAAAACCGAACCGCTCTTCAGTGAGGAGACGCACGACGTTTTCTTCAACCGCGGTGTCGCGAGCAGCCAGGCCTACCGACGCCGTTTCGGAAACAAGCCGCCGGACAAGCTGGAAACGCCGGAAAAGACGCTCGAGGCGCTGCAGTGGCTGAGCCGGGACCTTGACGAAGCACTGCTGCGTTTCATCGACGAGGCGGAAGCGGGGGACACGCTGCTCGGCTGCTTCTATGAATTCAGATATCGCCCCGTCGTGGAAAGGCTGAAGGCCGCCTTCGAGCGCGGCGTCGCCGTGAGGCTCGTGCTCGACGCGAAGGAAAATGCCTATACCGACAAGAAGGGCAAGTTCCACGAGAGCTTTCCGCGCGAGGAGAACAAGGAAATCGTCCGCACCGTAGGGCTTCCGAAGGCGGCGATCGCGCGGTGGCGGGAGAACAATCCCGCCGACATACAGCACAACAAGTTCATGGTGCTGCTCCCCAAGGATCCGGGCCGAAAGCCGCAGGTTTGGACAGGCTCGACGAACCTGTCGATGGGCGGCGTGCATGGCCAGACCAATGTCGGGCATTGGGTCCGCGACGCCGATCTCGCCAAGGCATTTGAAACATACTGGACACTGCTTGCCGGCGACCCTGGTGCGGCAAAGACCGACAATCCTGCCGCGAACAGGTCAAAGCGAAAAGCCTTTCGCAAGGCGGTCTCTGACCTTGCCGAGGTGCCGCATGCGCCCGCGGATGTTTCAAGCGGCGTGACCTCGATCTTCAGTCCGCGTGCCGGAAGCGCCGTTCTGGATATGTATGTGAGGGCGCTGGACGAGGCGCGGTCCTATGGCGGCGTGACACTCGCCTTCGGGATCAACGATCGCTTCAAGCAGGCGTTTCTCGACAATAGTGCCCAGTCCGGCGTGCATCCGGTGCTCTTCCTCCTCCTGGAAAAGCGCGACCAGCCTAAGGCCAAGGCGAAGAAGCCGTTCATTCCGCTGACGGCGCGACAGAACGTCTATCAGGCCTGGGGATCCTATCTGCGCGATCCGGTCTATCAGTGGGCGCGGGAAACCAATGCGCGGGCGCTCGGGCTCAACAATCACGTCGCCTATGTGCATTCCAAGTTTCTGCTCGCCGATCCCCTTGGCGCGGATCCAATGGTCGTCACCGGTTCGGCGAACTTCTCGGACGCGTCGACCAACGACAACGACGAGAACATGCTGCTCATCCGTGGCGATCGGCGCGCGGCCGACATCTACTTCACGGAGTTCAATCGGCTGTTCAACCACTATTATTTCCGCTCTGTCCGGGAGGCGACAGCAAAGAAGAAGTCCGACCGGGACAAGGCGGCGCGCGTGGGGACATCCGAGGGAGCCGCGGCCAGTCTGTTCCTCGATGAAACTGGCGAGTGGCTGAAGAAGTACAAGCCCGGCAAGCTGCGAGCCAAACGCGTTCAGGTCTTCATCGACATGGCGCAGCCGGAAAATCTGCCGCCGATCTAGGTTAGCGGCGGCGATACGCCCCGAACCTGCGATTGCGCCGCCACCGTGTCGTTTGCTGCTCCCCTGTTGATCGCAGTGGGCTGGCGCGGGCACCGGAAGGTGCGTGTCATGGGCTGGGGATTTCGGTGCACTCGGCTGGCCGAGGCGCGCTGCCTGTGTCAAAACATAACCCCTAAATTATGATTGGCACCCCATATTTCATTTTTACATCACCGTTTGGCATGGCAAGCTGACAACCATCAAATCGACAGTCGTTTGCGACGAGGATGCGGGCTCGGGAGTGGCCGGCATCTCAGGGAGGAAATATGAAGCGGATGATTCTGGCTGCGATTGCGGCTTTGGCAATGAGCAGTGCTGCCTATGCCGACACGATCAAGATCGGTGTCGTCGGACCGTTCTCCGGCCCCTTCGCGCTGCAGGGCAAGAACTTCAAGGCTGGCATCGACGCCTATATGGCGCTGAACGGCAGCAAGGTCGGCGACGACGATATCGAGATCATCTACCGCGACGTGCCGCAGGCCGATCCCGCCCAGTCAAAGGCGCTGGCCCAGGAACTGGTGGTCAAGGAAGGCGTGCAGTACCTCGCCGGCTTCTACTTCACCCCGGATGCCATGGCGGTCACGCCGCTGCTCACCCAGGCGAATGTGCCGCTCGTCATCATGAACGCGGCGACCTCGGCGATCGTCACCAAAAGCCCGCTCGTCGTGCGCACCTCGTTCACCACCTGGCAGACCTCGACGCCGATCGCCAAGGTTGCCAAGGACGCGGGTGTTTCCAAGGTGATCTCCGTCGTCAGCGACTACGGCCCGGGCGTGGACGCCGAGAACGCCTTCAAGACGGGCTTCGAAGCGGCCGGCGGCCAGGTGGTCGAAGCGATCCGCATGCCGCTTGCGACCAACGACTTTTCCCCAATCATGCAGCGCATCAAGGATTCGGGCGCGGAAGGCGTCTTCGCCTTCCTGCCGTCCGGCCCGACGACGCTCGGCTTCGTCAAGGCCTTCAAGGAAAACGGCCTGAAGGACGGCGGCATCAAGTTCTTTGCGCCCGGCGACCTCACGCAGGAATCCGATTTGCCTGCTCTCGGTGAGGCGGCGCTCGGCATTCAGACGACCTTCCACTACGCCGTCTCGCACGACTCGCCGGAGAACAAGGCCTTTGTCGAAGCGGCGAGCAAGGCGATCGGCAACCCGGCCGAACTCTCGTTCCCCTCGGTCGGAGCCTATGACGGCATGCATGTGATTTACAAGATGATCGAGGCGACCGGCGGCGAGCAGGATGCGGCCAAGGCCGTGGAAGCCGTGAAAGGCCTCTCTTGGGTCAGCCCGCGTGGTCCGGTGACGATCGATCCGGAATCGCGTCACATCACCCAGAACATCTATCTGCGCGAGGTCGCCAAGGCCGATGACGGCACCTATTACAACAAGGAAATCCAGACCTTCGAGAAGCAGGGCGACCCCGGTCTCGCTGCGCTGAAGTAGTCGACTTGGGCGGGTGCTGAGCGCCCACCGACACTGATGATGCGTTGACCGGTTGCTTTTGAGCGACCGGCGCGCCTGCGGCGCCGCGAATGCTGGCGCCTGACTGCCGCTCCGCGCATAGTGCGCACCGAATCCGGCGCAGCCAAATTTGGAAGAAAGGGCAACGGATAGCCCCATGCAAACCGTCCTCAGCATTGCGATCGACGCCCTTGCCTATGGCATGGTGCTCTTCGTCATCTCCATCGGCCTTTCGGTCACCATGGGCCTGATGCGCGTGGTCAACCTGGCGCATGGCGCCTTTGCCATGATCGGCGGTTACATCGCCTCCTATGCAGCGCGCGATTTGGGTCTTGCCTACGGCTTTGCCGTGCTGCTCGCGGTCTTCGGCACCATCATCATCGCCGTGCCGATCGAGCGGCTGCTCTATAGGCGGATCTACGGCGCACCGGAACTGACCCAGGTGCTGATGACCATTGGTATCACATTCTGCATCATCGGCATCGCCAACTATGTCTTCGGCCCGACGCTGAAGACGGTGCCGCTGCCTGGCGAATTGCAGGGATCCGTCGATCTCGGCTTCCGGGCAATCGCCACCCATCGCATCTTTGCGATCGTCTGCGGCCTCGTGGTTGCAGCCGGTCTCTGGTACGCGATCGAAAAGACCGCCTTCGGCGTCAAGCTGCGGGCCTCGGTTGACAACGCGGCAATGGCGGCCGCCCTCGGTGTGCGCACGGAAATCGTCTATGCGGTGAGCTTTGCGGTTGCCGTCGGACTTGCCGCCTTCGGCGGCGTGGTGGGGGCGGAACTTCTTCCGGTCGAACCCTATTACGCGTTGCGTTACATGGTGACGTTCCTGGTCGTCGTCTCCGTCGGCGGCGCCGGGTCTATCCCGGGCGCGCTCGTTGCCTGCCTGCTGCTCGGCGCGATCGATACGACCGGCCGTTATCTCATGCCGGAATTCGGTGAATTCTTCTTCTATCTGGCCGTGATCGCGATCATCTGCGTGTTCCCGCGCGGGCTCGCCGGGAGGGCCAAGGGATGACCATGACGACGACGAACGACTTGATCGCGACCGCTCCGGTGCGCCGACGGTTTGGCGGTGGGGACCTCATAGGTCTGGCCGTTATCCTGCTGGTCGCGGTGGTCGGCTACTTCCTCTTTCCCAACAATCTGGCTCTTCTGACCCGGATCATCGCAGCCGCTCTGTTGGTGCTGTCGCTCGATCTCGTCACCGGCTATTGCGGTGTCGCGACGCTCGGGCACGCGGCCCTCTTCGGCGCCGGCGCCTATGCCGCGGGCATCGCCTCGGCGCATTACGGCATCAACGATCCGCTGGCGATGCTGGCCTTCGGCATTGTTGCCGGGGCGGTGGCGGGACTTATCTGCGGGGTCGTCATCCTGCGTGCGCACGGGCTGCCGCAACTGGTGCTGTCGATCGCGCTCATCCATCTCTTCCACGAGTTCGCCAACAAGGCCTCCTCCTGGACCGGTGGCAGCGACGGGCTCTCCGGCATTGCGCCGACGGCACTTCTCGGACTCTACGAGTTCGATCTCTGGGGCCGCACGGCCTATGTCTTCGGCGTGGCGCTGCTTGCCATCGTCTTCGTCGTGCTGCGACTGATCGTGCGCTCGCCCTTCGGCATGTTGTGCCGCGGCATCAAGGAAGACCCTGTCCGCATCCGCTCGATGGGGGCGTCGCCGAAGTTCGCGCTCACGAAAATGTATGTCATCTCCGGTGCCGTTGCCGGCGTCGGCGGCGCGCTGAATGCGATCTCCACCCAGGTCGTCGGGCTCGACAGCCTCTCCTTTACGATGTCGGCGGAAAGCCTCGTCATGCTGGTGCTCGGGGGTACCGGCTCTCTCTTCGGCGCGCTGACTGGCACTGTCGTCTTCATGTTTTTCGAGGACGTGGTCTCGGCGGCCAATCCCTTCCATTGGCTGACGATGGTGGGCGCGCTGTTGATCGCCGTCGTGCTCTTCGCGCCGAAGGGCATCTATGGCACCGCGGCTGCGTTCTTTGCCCGCCGCAAGGAGGCACAGTGATGCAGCCGATCTTCGAAGTCCGCAACTTGAAGCGCGCCTTCGGCGGGCTCGCGGTCACCAATGACGTCAGCCTCAGCATGGCGCCGGGCGACCGGGTCGCGCTGATTGGGCCGAACGGCGCCGGCAAGACGACGTTCGTCAATCTCGTGACCGGCAATCTCAAGCCGGATTCCGGCGAGGTGCGTATCGGTGGCGAGGTGGTGACCGGTATCGACGCCATCGGTCGGGTGCGAAGGGGGCTCGTTCGCTCGTTTCAGGTGACGCGGCTCTTTGCCGATATGACACCTTCCGAACATGTTGCGCTCGCTGTCCTGCAACGCACTGGCCGCGCCGGTCGTCTGTTCGGCAATTTTCTGGGCATGCCGGACGTCATGGCTGAGGTGGCAGACCTTCTCGGCAAGCTCGGGCTTCGGGAACTGATGCACCGCAAGGTGAGCGAGATCGCCTACGGTCAGCAACGCTTGCTGGAAATCGCCGTTGCGCTGGCGCTGAAGCCGCGGGTGCTGCTGCTCGACGAGCCCGCCGCCGGCGTGCCGCAGAGCGACACCGGCCGGATCGAGCAGGCACTGGCCGACCTGCCAGCCGATCTCGCCGTCTTGATGATTGAGCACGACATGGATCTCGTCTTCCGCTTTGCCAAGCGCGTCGTCGTGCTGGCCGCCGGCGCGATCATCTTCGACGGTTCGCCGTCTGACGTGACGAAGGATCCGCGCGTGCGGGAAGCCTATCTGGGGAGCTATGCCAATGCCAGCCACGCCGCTTGAGGTGTTAAACCTGTCCGCCGGCTATGGGCCGACGCGGGTGCTCGAAGGCGTGTCCTTTGCCGTTCCGGCAGGTGCCCGGCTTGCCGTGCTCGGTCGCAACGGCATGGGCAAGACGACCCTGCTTGCAACGCTTGCCGGCCAGACGCGACGTTATGACGGGCGCATCCGCATGGGCGGGACGGACGTGACCGTGTTGCCAAGTGCTGCGCGCGCCATGCAGGGGCTCGGCTTCGTGCCGCAGGCGCGCTGCGTCTTCCCGACGCTGACCGTGGAGGAGAACCTGTTCGTCGGCCTCAAGAACCGCCCGAAAAGTGCGATCCAGGAAGCCTACGACATGTTCCCGCGTCTCTTCGAGCGCCGGCGCAATCTCGGCAGCCAGCTCTCAGGGGGCGAACAGCAGATGCTGTCGACGGCACGCTCCATCCTCGGCCGTCCGTCGATCCTGTTGCTCGACGAACCGCTGGAGGGCCTGGCGCCCGTTATCTGCGAAGAGCTGATGAAGGCGTTTGCCGAACTGGCAAAGACCGGCGACATGACGATCGTCTTGGTCGAACAGCGCATTCAGAGCGCGCTCGACTTTGCCGACCGGGTGATCGTGCTCGAACGCGGCCGGATCGCCTGGACCGGAACGCCGGAAGCGCTGGCGGGAGATCACGATACCGTCGAGCGGCTGCTCGGCGTCGGCGGGCTCCACTGACCACGCGGTCGGTTGTGGCTGCTCACTTCGGTTCCCGTCGCGACGTATCGAGACGGGAACGCTCCCTTTCGTAGTAGCGCGCGAGTGGCGGCAGGGCGCTCCTCAACTGGTCGAACACCGCGTCATGAGCTCGAAGCGTGCCGTCATATTTGGCCTGTACGAAGGCCTGGTGGCGTTCGATCGCGTCCTTCCTGGCGCCGACGGCGACGGTGAAGACCGGCGACACGGCGGTGCGGCCCTTGACGGTGATGCGATCGAGTTCGGCGATCGGGAAGGTCTTTTCGACGAGACGCGCGGTCTCCTCGCCGAGGAGCAGGGAGATGCCGTAGTCCTTCGATGCGCCTTCGAGGCGCGAGGCCAGATTGACGGCGTCGCCAAGGGCCGAATAGTCGAACCGCTGGTGCGAGCCCATGTTGCCGACGACGCATTCGCCGGTGTTGATGCCGATGCCGATCCTCAAGGTTTGGGCCGGTCGGCGTTCCCGTTTCGCCTCGCTTTCGAGTTCCCGGTTCACCCGTTCAAGCCGCGCAAGCATGTCGAGCGCCGCCCCGACTGCATGCACGGCATGGTCGGGGTCGTCGAGCGGCGCGTTCCAGAAGGCCATCAGGCAGTCGCCGATATATTTGTCGATGGTACCGCCCTGTTCGAGAACGGCTTCCGAAAGCGGCGTCAGCAGCCGGTTGACCAGTGCCGTCAAACGCTCCGGGTCCTCCTTCATTTCCTCCGCGATGGTGGTAAAGCCCCGGATGTCGCAAAAGAGGATCGACAGCGTTCGCCGCTCACCGCCGAGCCTCAGGTGTGACGGGTCTTTCGCCAGGCGCTCGACAAGGGCAGGGGAGAGGTACTGCTGGAAGGCGCGGGTGATTTCGCGGCGCTTCTTGCGTTCCTCCGCATAGTCGAGCCCGGCCTGGCCGGCAGTCACGGCAAGGAACGCAAGCCCAGGCCCAAGCGGCGACAGAAAGACGTGGCCAAGCCGCATCGCGGCATAGCTGGCGGCGATGATCAGGCCGATGGCGACGGCGCCATAGGCAAGCGTGCGCCAGCCGGTCGTCCGCAGCACCGAAAAGGCCGCAAGCATCGCGGCCAGCGCAATGGCGGCAACCACATACGGTCTTGCAGCGCGCTGAATGAAAAGCTCATGGGCCAGATTGTCGTAGATGGTAGCCTGCATCTCAACGCCGGAAACGAGCTTGTTCGAATGTACGGTATCCGATGTCGTGAAGGCATCGGCCCCGCCATCGGCGATCGATGGCGCATTTTGCAGACTGAGACCGACGAGCACGACACGGTCCTCGAACATGCCTTCTGGCAGGAAATTGTCGGGATCGAGCGCCTGGTAATAGGAGACGGTGGGATAGGTCCGCGCCGGTCCGAAGACCTGGATCAGCGCGTCCTTTGGCGGTGCGTGCGATTTTGCGCCGGCGATTGCCGCGAGCACGGCGGCAAATCCGTCCGGATAGTCGGGAACGGCGCGCAAGGTTCCGTCGCCGCTGAGGCTGACGGAGGCGATCCCGGTCCAGGCGCCCTTTGCGATGAAGCGGGCGAGCGGCTCGGTGCGCACGAACTGGTCGGCCTGCGGCGCCTCCACCAGCGTCTGGTCTCCGGCAAGAACCACGTCCGCGCCGAGCGCCTTTTCCAGCGCCTCGTCGTTGGCGGCATCGGCCGAAGGTTCAGCGAAAATCACGTCGATGCCGATGGCGCGTGCGCCGGCCTTGCGCAGCGCCTCGATGAGGCGCGCATGCAGGGCGCGCGGCCAGGGCCATTGGCGCCCGATTTCGGCCATCGACGGTTCGTCGATCGCGACGATGATCGGGCTGTCCTCGGGCAGTGGCGGGCCGTCGATGGTCGACAGGTAGTCGAAGCTGCGCAACTCGTTCAGCCGCCAGGCATTGGTCAAGGTCGCCAGCGACAGCGCGATGGCGACGAAAACCGCAAGCGCAAGAAGTTTCAACCGCCGTTGCAGGAAGCGGGGGCTGTCCCATTGTCCGGACCGACCGCTCGATGCCTGCACGGCGACGCGCTCCTCCATCAGAACCGCACTTTGATCGTGCCTTTGAACGTTCGTCCCCAACCCGGCAGGCCATTGCCCAGCTCGAAATCTTCATCGAGCAGATTGAAGGCTGCCAGATCCACCTCGATCAGCTTATCGAACGGTTCCCATTGCAAGGCGGCGTCGAGCGTCCAGAAGTCGTCGAGCGTCTTTAACCCGCCGGGTCGTGAACCGACATAGTTGGCGGCAACGGTCGTCTTGACGTTCGCCGTGCTGACCCAAGTCAGCGCCGCTTGGCCGGTGTTTTCCGGCACGAACAGCAGTTCGCCGGGCTGGCTGCCGGTGTGTTCCTTAACGTCGGCTTCCGTGTGGGCCGCTGTCAGGGAGAGGCCGAAGCCGTGGCCGATGGCAAAGTTCGCCGTTGCCGCAACCCGGTCGAGCCCGACCTTGGCATACGCAAGGCTGGTGGTCGAAAGCGGAATGTCGAGCGCGAGTTGCCGCACTTCCTGGTGCTGGTAGTCGAGCGCGGTGAAGAACCAGCTGTTCCACTCCGCGTCCCAACGCAGTGCCAGCGTATCGGCATAGCCTTCGGCGCCGAAGCGCAGCTGGTTCGGCTGCAGCCCGACGATGCCGATCGGCGCAAGGGTGGCGACGTCGAAGTTGAGGCCATCGCGCATGGCTGCCGCCCGCAGCCAATGCCCTTCGGCCGGCGCCCAGGCGATGCCGAATTTCGGTTCGAGCCTGACATCGCCGTCGTTGACGCCTTCGATATAGCGGGCAAAGAGGGCGCCTTCCGTCTTCAGGTCCGGCGTGATTTCGTAGATCGTGTCGATGTAAGCCTTGGCGACCGTCTGTGTGGCGGACGTCGAACCGGACGCGATGACGGGCGCATTGCTGCTGCCGGTGCTGACGCCCAGCGGGTCAAAAATGTCGAACGCGCTCGATGACTTTACCACGCCGCCTTCGACGCCGTAGCGCCAGGTGAAATCGCCGTCACCGTAAAGGTGATTGATGGCGGCGATATAGGTTCTTTGCTTGTCCTCGCTCCGGCTGGTGGCAAGGTCCGGAAAGCGCGGGTCCGTGAGCCGGATCCGCTCGTTTTCCGTGGTATTCTGATCGGAGAAGAAGAACGCGGCATTGGCGATGTTGCGGTATCCGAAGGTATGGCTCCACGCCACGCCCGAGAGTAGCCGCGAGGAATCGTCGTCGCTCAGCCCGTCGAGCTTCAGAGGGGCCGCGCGGGGATCCGGGATATCGAAAATACTGCGTTTATCATCAAGATCGCCGTAGTTGGCATAGGCCACGACCCTGTCATCCGGCGTCGGGGAGGCTGTCACATAGCCATTGCCGCCAAGCAGGCGTGCTTCACGCTCGATCGCCAGGCCATTGCCGATATCGATCGTATCGCGCGGCTTCTCCCAATGCAGATTGCCGTAGACGCTGATCGGGAAGGGCGAGAACGTCAGCCCGCGCAGTTCCGCTTCGCCGATCCCGCCCTCATGGTCGCTGTCGGCGATGATGCCGCCTGCGACCGCGGCCTCGAAGAACGGCCGTTGGACGAGATTGGCCGTGCGCTCGCGGCTTGCCAGCATGTGCGGCTCGATCAGCAGCCCCTGGAAGAAGGCGGAGAAGCTCTGCGGATTGGCGGTGTTGACGACGGGGCTGCCATCGAAATCATAGGTGTTGAACAGCGGATTGACGCTGCCGCGGATCGCCTGGTCGACATAGCTCGATCCCGTGAACGGATCGAAGACCACATCGCCGTAATATTGCCCCCAGGCGTTCAGGCCTTGCAGGCGGAAGGCGTCGTTGAGCGTCGATCCGGCATCCTGGTTGGCGCCGAGCGGAGCACTTTCGCCGCCGCGCGCCCGCGTCCGCCGCATCAGTTCCTGCGCGTAGCGGATCGCCGCATCGGAATCGTATTCGTCGATCGCAATCGCGGTCCGCACGGTCGCGACAACGGGGTCGTTCGGGTCGAGCCGGTCGGCATTGTCGAGGGCCTGTGCCGCCGGAAGGCGGTCTCCCTTTTCATAATGCGCCGCCGAGAGCAGCAATTGCGCGTTGGAATAGGCGGGGTTGGCCGTCGAACCGGCCAAGAGGTCGTCGATGGCCTTGTCCAGGTTGCCGTTCTGCAAATGGTACCGACCGCGGGCGACGAGCACGAGGTCGAAGGAAGGATCGATCGCGAGTGCCGTATCGATCTCGCGCTTTGCTTCCGCAAGCCGCATTTCATCGAGGTACTGATAGGCCAGGTTGGCGTGGTAAAGCGGATCGGCCGGATCGAGTTCCACGGCCTTCTGGAATGCTCTCTCGGCGCCGCGGTTGTCGCCCCGCTCGCTTTTTGCCAGGCCCACCCAGTTCCAGAGAGACGGGTCGCCCGGCGTGATTTCCAAGGCGCGCTCGAGATCCGCCAGCGCGCCTATTCGATCGTTTTCAATGAGCAAACGGTATTTGGCGCGCGATTCCAGCGCGGTCGGGTCGTCGGGATCGTTCGCAAGCGCCTTTTCGATACCGGCGCGCGTTTCGTCTCGATCGTCGAGCAGCATTGCAAATTGCGCGCGGGCCGCTGGGAGGAACGGATCGTCCGGATATCGCCTTTCCGCCTTCTTGATCGTTTCGATCGCTGCGCGGATATCGGTGCGAAAGCCCGCGGTCCAGGCCGCAGCGAAGGCGCCATAGGCACCTGTCGCCTGAGACGGCGGCTGCTCGATCCGGTCCGGGTCGGCGAGAGCGCGTGCGAAATAGCCGCCGAAGGCCGCGACGGAGCGGCGGTCGGCGTCGAGCCCGGGGGTTGCCTTTTCGAACAGCTGTGCCGCATCGCCGTAGCGGTTTTCAGAACCGGCAATCAGCGCTTCGACGAGATAGGCGCGCGCGGCTTGAGATCGGTTGAGGCCGAGGCGTCGGGCCTGTTGAAGGGCGGCTGTGGCCTGGGCTCGCCCGTCGAACCGCAGCTGGATTTCGGCGAGTGTCAGCCAGTCTTCGGCCGAGCGCGACGCTTCCGGCCGGGCTTCGATCCGTTCGCGCTCATTGCGCATGTCGCGCACCTTAAGCGGGGTTGACGGCATGAGCGCGAAGGCGTCGCGTAAAGACAGATGGAAGAGCATCTGTTCGCGGTCCTTCGGCGTCACGATCACGATCTTGGTCGGCGCTTTCCCGATGGCGGCAACGGCGCCTTCGCCCTGTTTCACGGTGACGCTGCCAAGTCCGTTGCTGAGTTCGACCACGCCTTCAAGCACGGTCAGCGAGGTCGTGTCGCCGGCGACCGTCAGTGTCCAGTCGGTGCCACGAATGGCAGCCGTTGCCGCCGGCGTGTCGATCGTCAGGCCCTGGCCGCCACGCTCCGCCCGTGCCCAGATCGTGCCTGACTGCAGTTCGAGATTGGTATCGCTGCCTGTGCCCATGCGTTTGACGCGCAACGCCGTGTTGCGGCCGAGCCGGATCTGGGTGTGGTCGGAGAAAAGCACCGCCAGCGCCCCGGTCGCATTGGTGCGCAGGATATCGCCGGACAAAAGGTCCTGTGCGAGATCGACGAAACGCCAGCTCGAAACGTCGACGAAGCGCACTTCCTCACCGGATTTGCGGGCAATCACCGATCCGGCGACGGGCGGTGTTCTTTGAACCGGCTCTGCCATGCTTGCGCCTGGACAGAGGATTGCCACTGTCGCAAGCAGTCCCCGAAGCCGTTGCCGCCCCATCTTCGTTCCTGTCTCCGCCCCACGTAGATTCAGTGAATTTCGATCAGGTTAAAGTCAATTGAATTCGAATATCCTTAATTGCTTTCCAAGCAATGCAGATTGTTCGGGAGGCAAATCTGTAACACCAGGCGGACAGCGACGCTGCCATCGCCTGCCGTTGCTTGGTGGCGGACGGATTCTTCACTGTTGCACGCGAGTGTGTCGTCCCTGAACCTGCCGTCGAACTGCCGTCGGCTTCCCTCGGTGGCTGGCGCGTCTGCTGGGGACGCAGGGCTTGCTCTCCAAGCTCTCGAGCCTGGATGTCTCGGGAAAGGCGCTGACCGCAAACCCCGGTACCGCGCGACGCAATTCGCGCGGGGAAAAAGCAGGTGGCCGCGGGAGATGCCGTGGCCGTTGCGAACGCCTGTTCGAAGTTCTGACAGAAGGTGCGCCCGCGGGGCTCACTTGCGCCGAAGCTGGAGCGTCGCCTACACCGCGGCGCGCACCCGTTCCCAGGCATTCATGAGGTGCCGACCGAGAACTTCGGAAAGCCTTGCCTTGTCGCGGGCTTCGAGCGCGACGATCATTTCCTCATGCTCGGCAACGGCCGCTGCCCATTTTTCGGGCCCCTCGTGGCCGATGAAGCGAATGCGCTTCAGCCGCGTCTGCAAGATCGCATGCATATCCGCCAAGGCGGCATTTGCCGCCAGTTGGGCGATGGCCGAATGGATCTGCTGGTTGAGCTTGTAATACTGCAGCCGGTCACCGGCCTTGTAGCGCGAGACCATTTCGTCGTGGAGCGCGCGCACTTCGGCGATGCCGGCGTCGCTGGCGGCTTCACAGGCGAGCTTGCCGGCAAGCTCTTCCAGCGTCTGCAACACCGTCAGCATGTCACGCACGTCCTTGGCGCTGAAACGCTTGACGACGGCGCCGCGGCTCGGAACGAGCTCCACCAGTCCTTCGCTCGCCAGATACTTGATGGCTTCGCGCAGCGGCGTGCGCGAAACGCCGAGCTGCTCGCCGAGTTGACCTTCATGCAGACGCGTGCCGGGCGAGAGATCACCCTCGATGATCATGTCGCGCAGATGCGTGACCAGCGTGTCGTGCAGCGCAGTGCGTCGGATCGGGCCGGGGCCGCCCTCGGGGCGTTTCTCCAGAGAGGTAATTTCGTTCATCGTTTCGCTTCTGCATCTGGCGACTGAAGTGTCGGCCGTCTGTTCCCGTTCGCGCCAATTGAATCAGCGCTGTCTCATTAAAGCATGGAGACGGCCCCCGATATCGTCAACAGAAAATGCTGCATACAGAATACAAAAGACTTGATGCAGAATTTTGAATAACGTATGACGGCTCTCGAAAGAATGAAGTGGAGGACATCTCTCATGACGACCAACGGTGTAGCCGCTAACGGCGCGCGTCCTGTCATCGCGCTCGCTATGGGCGATCCGGCCGGCATCAGCCCGGAGCTCACGGCAAAGCTGCTGGCGCTTTCCGATATTCGTGAGGCTGCCCACATCATCACGATCGGCGATCGTCGCATCCTCGATGAAGGCGCCCGCATTGCCGGCGTCACGCTCGACCTTGCATCCTCGACCCTGGAGGACCTCGACGCTGTCGGGACCGAGCGCCACGTGTTCGTCGACCTTGGCCATCTCGATCCGGCCGACGTCGTTCGCGGCGAGGCGACGCTTGCGGGCGGCACCTTTGCGACCCGCAACTTTCGCGTAGCGCTCGAGCTGGCGCATGCCGGCAAGGCGGAAGCAGTCTGCTTCACGCCCTTCAACAAGAAGGCGATGCGCTTTGCCTATCCGGGCTACGACGACGAGATCCGTTTCGTCTCCGACGTTCTCAACTTCACGGGCAAGGTCCGGGAATTCAACGTTCTCGAGAAGGTCTGGAACGCCCGCGTCACCTCGCACATTCCGATCAAGGAAGTGGCCGACAACCTGTCGGTCGAGGCGATCCTTGCCGAGCTCGAGCTGACCCAGAGCTGCCTCAAGGAAGCCGGTTACAGCGAGGCGAAGATTGCTGTTGCCGGGCTCAACCCGCACGCCGGCGACGGCGGCAGCTTCGGCATGGAAGAGATCGACATCATCGAGCCGGCCGTCGAAAAGGCCAAGGCGCGCGGCTTCAACGTCGACGGCCCGTTCCCGGCGGACACAGTCTTCGGCCGCGCCCTGAAGGAAGGCTACAACGCCGTCATGACCATGTACCACGACCAGGGCCAGATCGCGATGAAGCTGATCGGCTTCGACAAGGGCGTGACGATGATGGGCGGCCTGCCGTTCCCGCTCTGCACGCCGGCCCACGGCACGGCCTACGACATCGCCGGCAAGGGGATTGCCGACGTCGGCGCCAGCCGCGAAGCGCTGCTTCTGGCAGTGCGCATGGCGAAGAAAAAGGCGGCTCTCAAGGCTGCTGCCTGATTTCGCACGCTTTCAAGCAATAACGGCGCAGGAGGAGGTCTTGCGCCGCAGAACCACAAAAACGGGAGGACCCGCATGAAGAATACCGTCTCCATCGCATGCATCATGGCAGCCGTTTTCGGCGTTGCTGCTCCGGCCGCCGCTTTCGAGCCCGATCGTCCAGTTGAATTCGTCGTCACCGCCGGCCCCGGCGGCGGCACCGACATCTTCGCCCGCACGATCCAGGCGATCATCGGCAAGTACGAGCTGATGAAGGCTCCGGTCGTCGTGACCAACAAGGGCAGCGCCGGCGGCGCCGAAGGCTTCGTCTACACGGCGACCAACAAGGGCGACGCCTACAAGCTGGCATTCGGCACCAACAACGCCTACCTGCTGCCGGTCCGCGCCAAGGTTCCCTACAAGGCTGAAGACCTGACGCCGGTTGCGGCGCTTGCTTCCGACGAGTTCGTTCTCTGGGTCAACGGCAAGGCCTCCTACAACACCGCTGCCGACTTTGCCGCCAAGGCGAAGGAAGGCGGCCTCAAGATCGGCGGCAGCCAGTCGAAGGACGTCGACCAGATCCTGACCTCGATGATCAACGAGACGACCGGCTCGACGATCAACTACATCCCGTTCAAGAGCGGCGGCGAAGCGGCCGTTCAGCTCGCCGGCGAGCACCTCGATGCCAACGTCAACAACCCGAGCGAAAACCTTGGCCAGTGGCAGGCCGGCATGGTCAAGCCGCTTTGCGTCTTCAAGAGCGTCAAGCTTTCGAACGAAACCAAGGTTGCCGGCGACAAGGCCTGGAGCGACATCCCCACTTGCAAGGAATCGGGCATCGCCATCGACAACTACTCCATGCCGCGCACCGTCTGGCTGCCGGCTGGCGTTGACCAGGATGTGGTCAAGTTCTATGCGGACCTGATGCGCAAGGTTTCGGAAACGCCGGAATGGGCGAAGTACCTGGCCGACACGTCGCAGTCGCCCGCCTACATCGCCGGCGACGACTTCAAGGCCGCCATCGAAATGGATGGCGCTGCTGTCGGCGAGGTGCTGAAGCGCGAAGGTTGGCTCGCCAACTAACAGGCGACGATCGGGACGGGTGCCATCCGGCGCCCGTCATTCGCTTTGAAAGGTCACGATCATGAGCGAGAACGGTGCGAATGGGGTCTCCCGCTTCGCGGTTGAGCTTGGTGTTGCCGCACTGACCGGCGCCTTCGGTGCTGCGGTCTGCTACGGATCTCTCGATATCGGCGCGGGCTGGACGGAATTCGGTCCCGAAGCCGGCTATTTTCCCTTCTATGTCGGGCTTCTGATCCTTCTCGGAAGCGTCGCCAATGCGATCCACGCCTTCGTGAAACATCGCGGGTCCGGTGAGATCTTCATCGACGGTCACCGCGCCAAGGTGGTGGCATCGTTCCTGCTGCCGCTGGTTGTCTTTGCCGGCGTATCCGCCTGGCTCGGCCTTTATGTCGGGACGGCGCTCTATATCGCCGGAACCATGCTCTTCCAGGGGCGCTACAAATGGTGGATCGCGCTGCCGTCGGGCATCGCCGTTTCGCTGTTTTTCTTCATCGTATTCGAGTTCGGTTTCAAGGTTCCCCTGCTCAAGGGACCGATCGAGGCCTGGTTCGGGATCTATTGATTCCGACCGCTCAAGGGCATGTCGCGTAAGCGCGCACAGCGGTCTTGCGCTAACGACAAGCAAAAAAAGTCAAAGACTTAAAGCGCGGGGAGCGAGCCTCAAGGATCGTGACGTGCTTTAAGCCCCGGGAGGAATGACATGGAAAATATCGGTCTTCTGATCGATGGCTTCGGCCACATCCTCAGCTGGAACCATATCCTGCTGATGATGATCGGCGTCACGCTCGGCATTCTGGTCGGGGTGCTGCCCGGCCTTGGCGCGCCGAACGGCGTTTCGCTGCTCTTGCCGCTGACTTTCTCGATGGACCCGATCTCCGCCATCATCCTGCTCTCCTGCATGTACTGGGGGGCGCTCTTCGGCGGATCGACCACATCGATCCTGTTCAACATTCCCGGCGAACCCTCGTCGGTGGCGACCACGTTCGACGGCTATCCGATGGCGAAAGCCGGGCAGGCGAGCCGAGCGCTGACGCTCGCCTTCGTATCCGCCGGCATCGGCGCGCTGGCCGGCGTCGTGATGATCACACTGCTTTCCGGCTGGGTCGCGAACTTCGCACTGCGTTTCTCGTCGCCGGAATACTTCGCGGTCTACTTCCTTGCGTTTGCAAGTTTCATCTCGATGGGCGCGCAATCGCCCTTCAAGACGCTCGTCTCGATGATGCTCGGCTTCGCGCTTGCTTCCGTCGGCATGGACACGATCTCCGGCGACCTGCGCCTGACCTTCGATATCCCGACGCTGATCAAGGGCGTCAGCTTCCTGATCGCGGTCATGGGTCTCTTCGGCATCGGCGAACTGCTGCTGACGACGGAAGAGGGCCTGCGCTTCGAAGGCATTAAGGCGCGCGTCAAGCTCGTCGAGATCGGCCGCACGCTGGTCGAGATCCCGCGCTACTGGTTCACGATCCTGCGCTCGACGATCATCGGCATCTGGATGGGCATCACGCCCGCCGGCCCGACCGCGGCTTCCTTCATGAGCTACGGCGTTGCCCGTCGCTCGGCCCGCGACAAGTCGAAGTTCGGCAAGGGCGACCCGCGCGGCGTCGTCGCACCCGAGACCGCCGACCACTCGGCCGGTACCTCGGCGCTGCTGCCGATGCTGGCGCTCGGCGTTCCCGGCTCGGCAACGGCGGCCGTCATGATGGGCGGCCTGATGATCTGGGGCCTGACCCCCGGCCCGATGCTTTTTACCGAGCGGCCGGACTTCGTCTGGGGCCTGATCGCGTCCATGTATCTCGGCAACGTCGTCGCCGTCTTCCTGGTGATCGCCACCGTGCCGCTCTACGCCTCGATCCTGCGCGTGCCTTTTGCGATCATCGGTCCGATCATCGTCGCCGTCATCTTCTCCGGCGCCTATCAGGTGGCAAACTCGGTCTCCGACATCTTCATGGTCATCGGCTTTGGCGTACTCGGCTACGTCTTCAAGAAGCTCGACTACCCGCTTGCGCCGCTGGTTCTGGCCATGGTGCTCGGCGACAAGGCTGAGGACGCCTTCCGCCAGTCGATGCTTCTTTCCGGCGGTACCCTGAACATCTTCTGGTCAAACCCGCTGGTTTCCTCTCTGATGGCGCTTGCTCTTGCCCTTCTGCTGTCGCCGCTTGTCTTCGGGCTGGTCGGCCTGGTCCGCAAGCGCAAGCAAGATGCGGCCACGCCGCATGGCGACGGCAGCGCGGCGGCTTGACGGAGCCGCCGCACCTCAAAACAAGCGCATCGGAAAAGCGCGGCGCGGTCTGCTTATAGACTGCGTCGCAAAATAAGTGAGGAAAACCATGGCGAACCCATCGCGCAAATGGACCCGTGAAACCTGGCCGATCGCGGCCGCGATGATCCAGTATCCGAACGTGCTAGCAGACGGCAGCTCCGTGCAGGATCAGTCGGTCGAGCAATGGGCCGAGACACTCGCCGATGTCGTCGACGCCGGCTTCACCGAGCTCGACCCGACCGACAGCTGGATCCGGCTCGCCGACCTCCCGGCCGCGCGGCGCGATGACTTCGTCAAGCTGACGCGTGACCTTGGCCTTTCCATGCCGGCGATCTCGACTTCGCGGCGTAGCGTCATTGATCCGGAGCATGGCGACGAATATCTCGCCTACGGACATCGGGTCATCGACACGGCTGCGGCCATCGGCGCCGGCTCCGTTTCCTTCGGCTTCTTTCGGCCTTTGACCGACGCGCAGAAGAAAGCGCTCTGGTTCTGGACCGTCGACGGCGTCAAGAACCCGGAAGACCCCGCGGTCTGGAGACAAGCGGTTCAGCGCATCCGCGAACTTGGTCGCCATGCCGAGGAACTCGGCATCGAGCTGGCGCTCGAGATGTACGAGGACACCTATATCGGCTCGGCCGACAGCGCCGTGCGCTTCGTTACCGATGTCGGCCTGCCGAACGTCGGCATCAATGCCGATCTCGGCAATCTCGTGCGCCTTCACCGCCCGGTCGAGCACTGGCAGCCGATGATGGCCAAGGTTGCACCCTTCGCCAAATACTGGCACGTCAAGAATTACTACCGCACCGAGGATGAGACCTCGGGGCTGGTGGTCACCCATCCGGCGCCGCTGGAATTCGGCGTTATCAACTATCGGGCGGCGATCCGTATGGCCTTGGCGCATGGCTTCGACAGCCCGTTTCTCTGCGAGCATTACGGTGGCGACGGGCTCTCCGTCAGCGCCGCCAACCGGGACTATCTGAGGCGCATTCTGCCTCGCGACTAAGGAAGAGACGCGATGACCACAATCTTTGACGCACCGGAAGAATTTGCGACGACCGCGCTTGCCGGATTCAGCTCGATCTACGCGCGCAACGTCCGTCTCGTGAAGGGCGGCGTCGTGCGCTCGACCAAAGTGCCGAAGGGCAAGGTCGCCGTCGTCGTCGGCGGCGGCTCCGGCCACTACCCGGCCTTTGCCGGCTATGTTGGCCCGGGCATGGCGGATGCGGCCGTGGCCGGTGACGTCTTCGCCTCACCTTCGACCGCGGCAGTTGCCCGCGTCTGCCGGGTGGCTGACCAGGGCGGCGGCGTGCTGCTTGGCTTCGGCAACTATGCCGGCGACGTCTTGAACTTCGGCGTTGCCGCCGAGCGGCTGCGCGCCGAAGGCATCGACGTGCGGATCGTGCCGGTGACGGACGACGTGGCGAGCGCCTCTGCCGAAACCCCGGCCAAGCGCCGCGGCATCGCCGGCGACCTCGTGGTCTTCAAGGTTGCTGGAGCCGCAGCGGAAGCGGGCCTCAATCTCGACGAAGTTGAGCGCGTCACCCGTCTTGCAAACGACCGCACCGTCTCCTTCGGTGTGGCTTTCGGCGGCTGCACGCTTCCGGGCGCCAAGGGTCCGCTCTTCACCGTTCCAAAGGGCGAGATGGCCCTTGGTCTCGGCATCCACGGCGAGCCGGGTATCCGCGAAGAAAAGATGGTTTCGGCAACTGAGTTCGCGAAGCTGCTCGTCGGCAAACTGCTCGCCGAGCGGCCGGCGGATGTGCGCAAGGTCGCACCGCTTCTGAACGGCCTCGGCTCGACCAAGTATGAAGAACTCTTCGTGCTTTGGGTTGCGATCGAAAAGGAACTGAAGGCGGCTGGCCTGGAGATCGTCGATCCGGAATGCGGCGAATTCGTCACCAGCCTCGACATGCAGGGCTGCTCGCTGACGCTGATGTGGCTGAACGACGAGCTCGAGACCTACTGGCGCGCGGCTTGCGATGCGCCGGCCCTGCGCAAGGGGGCGATCATCGCCACCGAGCCCGCGACGGACACGCTCAAGGATGACGAGGACGCCATTTCCTTCGCAGCGGCTTCCGAGACCTCCCGTCAGAGCGGCGCGTGCATTGCGCGGCTGATCGGCGAAATGGCCGAGGCGCTGAAGCAGGCGGAAGACGAACTCGGTCGCATCGACGCCTTTGCCGGCGACGGCGACCACGGACAGGGCATGCGCCGCGGTTCGGCCGCGGCCAACGATGCCGCGAAGGCGGCGGTTGCAGCGGGTGCAGGCGCCGCCAGCGTTCTGGCGGTGGCGGGCGATGCCTGGGCGGACCGGGCCGGCGGCACGTCGGGCGCGATTTGGGGCCTGCTGTTGCGCGCCTGGAGCAATGCCTTCAACGATGATGCAGCCCCGACCGATGCCGCGATTGTCGACGGTGCCCGCCGTGCGCTCGATGGCGTGACCCGCCTCGGCCGCGCCCGTGTCGGCGACAAGACCCTTGTCGATGCATTGGTGCCTTTCGTCGAGACCCTGGAGCGCGAGTTTGCCGCCGGAAAGCCGTTGATCGAGGCATGGCAGGCGGCGGCAAAGGCTGCGACCGAAGCGGCCGAAGCTACTTCGAGCCTGACGCCGAAGCTCGGCCGGGCACGGCCGCTTGCGGAAAAGAGCATCGGTCATCCGGACGCCGGCGCCGTTTCTCTGGCGCTGACGGCACGCGTTGCCGCCGGTGTCCTGGCGCAGGCCGCAAAGGCCTAAGAAACGTTATCTCCTCCGATCGGGCGGCGCCGTCGCCCGATCGGAACCTCCCCCCGTGTAACCGCTGAATTGCCCTGCGCCAATCGGCGCCGCCACACGCTGCCGCGCAATGAGCGTCCCCTACTGCCCAGGCACGGCCTTCCGTGGCTTTTTCAACACAATCTGCAGTCATTGTTGGGGAAACCCGACCAATTTTATCGTCTGCTAAAAGCTTGCCACGGAATTGCCCGATCGCGGGCTATGGCTTTGGTTTCCTGCAGCGTGCGCTATGTGCTTAAGTTCGTGTGCCGCCGGTCAAATGACAATCATTTCTGACGTTCCGAGAAGGAGACAAGAATGAAAAAGAGTTTTGCCGTAAAGGTGTCCGCAGCGTCTCTGGTTCTCGCTGGCGCGATCGCCGCAAACGCAGCCGATCTCGCGACAGTTCAACCGCAGCCCGAGCCCGACACAAGCAACGGCGTCAAGATTGGTTACCTCGATTGCAACATCGCTGGCGGTGTCGGCTATGTGCTCGGCTCGGCCAAGGAAGTCGACTGCGTCTTCCGCTCGACCATGGGTGCTGAAGCCTCCGACCACTATTCCGGCGCCATCCGCAAGATGGGCGTCGATGTCGGCTTCACGACGCAGAGCCGCCTAATTTGGGCCGTGTTCGCACCGACCGCCGGCTACCACCGCGGTTCGCTCGGCGGTCTCTACCAGGGTGCAACGGCGGAAGCGACCGTCGGCGCCGGTATCGGTGCCAACATCCTCGTCGGCGGCACCTCCGGTTCGATCCACCTGCAGACGATCAGCGTGATCGGCCAGATCGGCCTGAACCTCGCGGCCACCGGCACGTCGATGACGCTGACGGCCGTCAACTAACGTCGTTTGGGCGGCCCGTTGCACCTCCCACAACGGGGCGTCGAAAGACCGGGTAAGACGCAAAGGCACCGCACGCTGGAGACGGCGCGCGGTGCCTTTGTTTTTTGGCCTGTTGCCATTGGCCGATTCGCGTTTAAGGAATGCGGCCAGGAATCGTGCGCCGACAGGGCGAACTTCGAGGGGTTGGATTGAACAAAAGCCTTTGCCTGGGCGTCGTTGCCCTTTGCCTTGCGTCTGAGCCGCGGTTCGCCTCTGCCGAATGGCAGCCGGTCGAAAAGGAAGCGCTCTACACAATCACCGGGCAGACGGGTGCCGAGCTCTACGCCTCGATCGGCGAACGGGGTCCGAAAGCCGGAATCGGCAGGGCGATCGCACACACCAACTTCAAGCTGACCTGGACGCGAAAATATGAAGAGCAAGGCGGTGCCTGCGTGCTGGCGGTGGCAAAGCCGAAACTGATCATCACCTACACCCTGCCGAAACCGGCAAGGCCGCTGCCTTCAGGCACGCGCGAAAACTGGGACATCTTCATCGACGGCGTGCGCAAGCACGAACTCGTGCACGGCGATTTCATCAAGGAGATGGTCCGCGCGATCGAGCAGGCGACGCTGGGCCTCACTGTTCCCGACGATCCGAAGTGCCGCAAGATCAGGACCGTCATGACCGAGCGCCTCGGCGCGCTCTCGCAGACGCAGCGCCAGCGCAGCCGCGACTTCGACCAGGTCGAGTTGACCGATGGCGGCAATATTCACCAGTTGATTCTGAAGTTGGTCAACGGGCCGTAACCGCCTCGTTCTCAGCTCGGAAAGGCGCCGAACCTCTGCCCGGCGCCGTATCACTCACGCATAACGCACCAAAAACTCTTCGGCCGTCAGCTCGCGGAAATCGTCGAGCGCGCGGCGCAGGCGCTGGTGGTCCCAGTCCCACCACGAGAGCGCGTCCATCCGCTCGCCGACGCCCTCGTTGAAACGGGCGCGGATGAGCTTGGCGGGCACGCCGCCGACGATGGTGTAGGGCTCGACGTTCTTCGAGACGACTGCGCCGGCGCCGATAACAGCACCGTTGCCGACAGTGACGCCCGGCAGGATGGTGGCGCCGTGGCCGATCCACACATCATGGCCGATCGTCACCCGGTTCGAGCGCCGCCAGGCGAAAAGGTCGTGGTCGAGTTCGGTATCGTCCCAATAGTTCGGCGCGCGATAGGTGAAGTGATGCAGCGTCGCCCGCCAGGTCGGGTGGTTGGTGGCGTTGATGCGCACGGCGGCTGCGATGTTGACGAACTTGCCGATCGTTGCGCACCAGATCGAGCCGTCCTGCATGATGTAGGAGTAGTCGCCGAACTCGACCTCGTCGAGCCTTGAGCGCTCCTGCACTTCGGTGTAGCGGCCGAGCGTCGAATTGTTGACGCTCGCCGTCGGGTGGATAAAGGGCTCCAGCCCGAGCTTCTGGCTCATGCGGCAGCCTTTCGCGGCGAGAAGGCCGAGACGTCGAGAATGCGATCGGCAACGGCGTCGCGCACTTCCTCGTCGTGGAAAATGCCGATCAGCGCGGTGCCCTTGGCCTTTTTCTCGGCGATCAGTTCGACGACAACCGCCCGGTTCTTCGCGTCGAGCGACGCGGTCGGCTCGTCGAGCAACAGGATCTTGTGGTCGGTGATGAAGCCGCGGGCGATGTTGACGCGTTGCTGTTCGCCGCCGGAGAAGGTCGCCGGTGGCAGGCTCCAGAGTTCGCGCGGCAGGTTCAGCTTGTTCAACAGTTCGGCCGCATGGGTGCGGGCCTCTTCGAGCGGCATGCCGCGGGCCTGTAGCGGCTCGGCGACGATGTCGAGGGAGGAGACGCGCGGCACCACCCGCAGGAACTGGCTGACATAGCCGAGCGTCGTGCGCCGGACTTCGAGCACCGTGCGCGGCTCGGCCGTTGCCAGATTGACCAGCTTGCCGTCGTGATCCATCAGGATCTGGCCTTCGTCGACGCCGTAATTGCCGTAGAGCATTTTCAGGATCGAGCTCTTGCCGACGCCGGAGGGGCCGCCGAGAACGACGCATTCGCCGGCCTTCACCGAGAAGGAGACGTTGGCGACGACCGGCCGGCGGATACCGTCACGCAGATGCATGGTGAAGCTTTTTGCGACTTCGGAAACAACAAGGGGCGTGGCCATGGTTTACACCTGCAGGATCGAGGAGACGAGGAGCTGGGTATAGGGCTCGCGCGGATCGTCGAGCACGCGGTCGGTCAGCCCCTGTTCGATGACCGCGCCATCCTTCATCACCATCATGCGGTGTGAAAGAAGGCGGGCGACGGCGAGATCGTGGGTGACGATGATGGCGGCAAGCCCGAGGTCATGCACGAGGCCGCGCACGAGATCGAGCAGGCGCGCCTGAACCGAGACGTCGAGGCCGCCGGTCGGCTCGTCCATAAAGACGAGGCGCGGGGAAGTGACGAGGTTGCGGGCGATCTGGAGGCGCTGACGCATGCCGCCCGAAAAGGCGCGCGGCTGGTCGTCGATGCGGTCGATGCCGATTTCCACCCGCTCCAGCCAGTCTCTAGCGGTGGCGCGGATGTTGCCGTAGTGGCGATCGCCGACGGCCATCAACCGCTCGCCGACATTGGCGCCGGCAGACACGGTCATGCGCAGGCCGTCGGCCGGGTTCTGGTGCACGAAGCCCCAGTCGGTACGCATCAGGAAGCGGCGCTCGGCTTCGCCCATGCGGGCGAGGTCACGGTACTGACCGTCGCGCATGTGGTACTCGACGATACCGGAGGTCGGCATCAGACGGGTCGAGAGGCACGACAGAAGTGTCGTCTTGCCCGAGCCGGATTCGCCGACGATGGCGAGCACTTCGCCCGCATAGAGCTCGAAGGAAACGTTGCGGCAGCCGATGCGGCTTCCGTAGAACTTCGAGACGTCGTTCACTTTCAGAAGCGGGAGCGTACTCATTCTGCGGCTTCCTTTCGGGCAAGCATGTGACCTGCATGGCCGCAGGCGCGGCGGTCTTCGCAATGATCGGTATCGGAGCAGACGAACATGCGTCCGCCCTTGTCGTCGAGGATCACCTCGTCGAGATAGACGTCCTCGGCGCCGCAGAGCGCGCAGGGCTTGTCGAAGCTCTGGATCTCGAAGGGATGGTCGTCGAAATCGAGGCTGACGACTTCGGTATAGGGCGGGACAGCGTAGATCCGCTTTTCGCGACCGGCGCCGAAGAGCTGCAGCGCTTCCGACATATGCATCTTCGGATTGTCGAACTTAGGCGTCGGCGACGGGTCCATCACGTAACGTCCCTCGACCTTGACCGGATAGGCGTAGGTCGTGGCGATATGGCCGTTGCGGGCGATGTCCTCGTAGAGCTTCACATGCATCAGCCCGTATTCCTCGAGCGCATGCATCTTCCGCGTCTCGGTCTCGCGCGGCTCGAGGAAGCGCAAGGGTTCCGGGATCGGCACCTGGTAGACGAGCGTCTGTCCCTCCGAGAGTTTTTCCTCCGGAATGCGGTGGCGCGTCTGGATGATCGTCGCGTCTTTCGTCCGGGTGGTGACGGCAACGTCGGCGACCTTCTGGAAAAAGGCGCGGATGGAAACCGCGTTGGTTGTGTCGTCGGCGCCCTGGTCGATGACCTTCAAGACGTCCTGCGGACCGAGGATCGAGGCGGTGACCTGGACGCCGCCGGTGCCCCAGCCGTAGGGCATCGGCATTTCGCGCGACGCAAATGGAACCTGGTAGCCGGGAATGGCGATCGCCTTCAGGATCGCGCGGCGGATCATGCGCTTGGTTTGTTCGTCCAGATAGGCGAAATTATAGGTAGCAAGGTCGTTCATCGCTGATTACCCTTGAGTGTGTCGACCGCTGATGAGGCCAGGATTTGAGCGAGATTTTCGTCTGGGTGATTGGGATCTTCGTGCTGTGTTCGGCGGTTGCCGGCCTGTTCGGCATTGCCCGCCGGCCGCAGCGCGAGACGGAGAGCAGGGCGTGTAAGAACGACGGAGGTGGCGACGCCGGTGGTGTCTATGCCGGTGACGGCGGCGATTGTGGTGGCGGGGATGGCGGCGGCGATTGAACCGCTAGGGCTGGCGGTATGCCCGATCATTCGGCCGCCTCCCGTTGTACCTTCGGTGCTTCACCTGAATTCGCGGCCTCGTAATCGCGGCGCATGCGGCGCACGAGATCGAGTTCGGCCTGGAAGTCGACATAGTGCGGCAGCTTCAGGTGCTCGACGAAGCCGGTAGCCTGAACGTTATCTGCATGCGAGATGACAAATTCCTGATCCTGGGCGGGTGCGACGATGTCCTCGCTGAACTCGTCAGTGCGCAGTGCCCGGTCGACCAGCGACATCGACATCGCTTTGCGTTCACTCTGGCCAAAGACGAGGCCGTAGCCGCGGGTGAATTGCGGCGGCTGCTTGGCCGAGCCCATGAACTGGTTGACCATCTGGCATTCAGTGACGCGGATCGCGCCGAGTGAGACGGCAAAGCCGAGTTCCGGCAGATCGAGTTCGACTTCCACTTCTCCGATGCGGACTTCGCCGACGAATGGGTGGGTGCGGCCGTAGCCGCGCTGGGTGGAGTAGGCGAGCGCCAAGAGGAAGCCTTCGTCGCCGCGGGCAAGCGCCTGCAGTCGCAGGTCCCGGGCCATCGGAAACTCCATCGGCTCGCGGGTAAGGTCGCCCATGACATGGCCCTCGGGCATCTGGCCATCACCCTCGATCAGGCCTTCGCCGTCGAGAATGTCGGAGACGCGCATCACATGCTCACCGGGCTCCTTGACTGCCGGTTCTTCGACCGCTTCGTCGGCGATCAGTGATGGGTCGAGCAGGCGGTGGGTGTAATCGAAGGTCGGGCCCAGAAGCTGTCCGCCGGGCAGATCCTTGTAGGTCGCCGACACGCGGCGCTCGACCTTCATGTCGGCGGTATCGACCGGCTCGGAGTAGCCGAAGCGCGGCAACGTCGTGCGATAGGCGCGCAGGATGAAGATCGCCTCGATCATGTCGCCGCGCGCCTGGCGGACGGCAAGGGCTGCGAGCGCACGGTCATAGAGCGAGGCTTCCGCCATCACTCTATCGACCGCAAGGCCGAGCTGCTCGACCACCTGGTCGATGGTGATGGAGGGAAGGCTACGGTCGCCACGGCGGCGATCGGCGAGAAGGCGGTGGGCATTGGCAATGGCGGCTTCCCCGCCCTTGACGGCTACATACATGGCTCACGCCTCCTTGAGCGAAAGACGGGTGGTGCGCGGCAGGCAGATGAGCTTGTCGCCGGCCGTCAGCACGAGATCGACGCCGCGCGGAAAGATCGCGCGATTGGCGGTCCAGAATTCGAGGAAGACGTCCGGCAGCCCCTTCACCGCAATCTCCGTCACGTCCTTGATGCCGGGGCCTTTGGCGGTCAGCGCAGGGCCGCCGCTCAGCGCTTCGACTTCGATGACGAGTGTCGTCGAGCGATCCGGATATTCCTGCGTGCCAAGCGAGAACTGGTCGAAGCCGGGGAAGGCGGCGCCCTTTTCGATGAAGGCGAAGCGCGCGTCGGTCTTGCTGGTGGTGAGCGGAGCACCGGTGTGGAAAGCGATCCACTGCGGAACGGCCGATTTGGAAAGTGCCGGCGTCAGCCAGACGGGCGTGTCATGGTCGCACAGAGTCAGCGCTACGGCGCCTGCGGCCGTAGCGAGCGGAGCCGGAGGCGTGCTCGTCGCTTCGAGGCGCTTGATCGTACCCGGACGGGCAAAGCCGTCCATCAGGTCGCGGAAGACGGACTGAGCGGCAAAGACTGGATCGGCAAAGGCGCCGGCGTAAATCTGCGATTGGCTGGCCATCAGTCGTCTCCCCGAACCATGGTGAAAAAGTCCACGCGGGTGGCCGCGGTTTCTTCCGCCTTGCGGCGTTCTTCCTGGGCAAGCCGGTCGGCCACGCGGCCAAGTAGGGCCTCGACCTTAGCCCTGTCGCCGTCACGCTGGGCAAGGGCGTCGAAGATGGCGGCAAGCCGGGCGCGTTCCTTGTCGGTTCCGAGCAACTGCCCGTGGCCGATTTCGCCGGTGGAAAGGCGGACGGTGGCGCGCGACACCGTAGCCTCGCCGAGATTGAAGGGATCGCCGCCGCCGCCGATGCGGCCGCGCACCATGACGAGGCCGGTCTCGGGGCCTCGGACCGGGTGAACCTCGGGCTGGTCTGCGAGCGCTTTCCAGGCGTCCTTGAGTTCGGCGAGCGTTGCCTGGGCGAGCAACCGCATGGCCTCCTTGCGCGCCGGGTCCGGCGGGCTTTCCTGCTTCACTTTCGCGTCCATCATTTTCACCTCAAATGTCTATTGATCTAGACAACTATACATCTTATACTTTTTCATAACGTCGGCAAATGACAGGCTTGTGACATGCCAATGCGAAAAGACACGGCAGCGCGAAAAGTGGTGGAGCGCCAGACCGGCGTCGCTCTCTGGCGGCAGATTGCCGACCGGATCCGCCTGGCGATCAGCAATGGCGACTATGACGCGACCGGCATGGTGCCGCCGGAAACGGTGCTTGCGGGCGAGTTCGGCGTCAACCGGCACACGGTCAGAAGCGCGCTGGCGGCGCTGGCCGAAGAAGGGCTCGTGCGTCCCGTCCAGGGGCGCGGCACGATGATCGAGCGCAAGGAGCGGGTGAGTTATCCGATTTCAAAGCGCACGCGCTTCTCGCAAGGTCTTGGCCACCAGGTGAAGGAAATTGGCTCGCGGCTGCTCGGCCACACGGAATTGCCGGCAAGGGGCGAAGTGGCGAGCGCGCTTGCCATCAGGCCCGGTGATCCGGTGATCGAACTCAGAACCGTCAGCAGCGGCGATGGTCGACCGCTCTCGGTTTCCTCGAGCTACTATCCGGCGCATCGCTTCCCGCGCATGGCCGAAGAATTCGAACAGCTGCACTCCGTCACCAAGGCCTTCGCAGCCCACGGTCTGGATGATTATGTACGCGCCTCAACGGAGATCGTCGCCCGGCACGCTGACGCCGACGAGCTTGCGATGCTGAAGCTCTCGCCGGGCGCAATCGTGCTCGAAGCCCAGTCGATCAACGCCGATCTCGACGGCAAGCCGATCGAATATTCCCGTAGCCGCTTTGCCGCTGACCGGATGAAGCTGCGGATCGAGACTTGAGGCCGTCAGGCCGCCTCTGCCGGTCGCGATGACGTCTCGCTCAACCAGAAGCGTTCCGATCCCTGTCAGGAAATAAGGCAAAGGCCGTATTTCCGACGCGTTTTTGCCGCATGACCGGAGCCTGCATCAGGACCGCGCATTCGGGAATTCTCTAAGGGGGAGAATGGCAATGGCGACGTGGCGACCCGATCCTTCCTTCTATCCATCACCGCGCATGGCGGCCAAGGCTCCAAAGGAGACGCTCGCCTACGTGGCGGCTTTCGATCCGGACCGAAGAAGGCTGGACGCGATCGCCGTCGTCGATGTGGATCCGGCGTCGCAAAGCTATTCGCAGATCGTCGGGCAGGTCGAGATGCCGAATGTCGGGGACGAGTTGCACCATTTCGGCTGGAACGCCTGCTCCTCGTGCCTGTGTCCCAACGCACCGCATCCACATGTCGAGCGTCGCTACCTGGTGGTGCCGGGCCTGCGCTCCTCCCGTCTCCATATCATCGACACCAAGCCGGACCCCCGCAATCCGAAGATCGTGCGGGTGATCGAGCCCGCGGAAATCGCCGAGAAGGCGAATTATTCGCGGTTGCACACAACCCATTGCGGACCCGAAGGCATTTACGTCAACGCGCTTGCGGATCGAGACGGCAAGGCGCCCGGCGGCATTTTCCTGCTCGACCATCAGAGCTTCGATGTGCTCGGACAGTGGGAAATGGACCGTGGGCCGCAGAAGCTCGCCTATGATTTCTGGTGGCACCTCGGCCACGACACGATGATCACCAGCGAATGGGGCACACCCGATACTTTCGAGAACGGGCTGGTGCCGGAGGTGCTGCTTGGCTCGAAATACGGCCGTCGCCTGCATTTCTGGGACCTGCACAAGCGCAAGCACGTGCAGGAGATCGACTTCGGCGAGGAACACCAGCTCGTTTTCGAACTGCGCCCGGCGCACGATCCGACCAAGGCCTACGGTTTCGTCGGCTGCGTCATCAGCCTCAAGGACCTCTCGGCGTCGATCTGGACCTGGTATCGCGACGGCGACCGATGGGCCGTGAAGAAGGTGATCGAGATCCCGGCAGAACCGGCCGATCCGGATCTGTTGCCACCGGTGCTGAAAGGCTTCAGTGCGGTCGCGCCGCTCGTCACCGACATCGACCTGTCGATGGACGATCGCTTCCTTTACGTTTCCTGCTGGGGCACCGGCGACATGATCCAGTACGACGTGTCCGACCCCTTCGCACCGAAGGAAACGGGGCGGGTCAGGATCGGCGGCATCGTTTCGCGTGCGAGCCATCCGAAGGCGAAGAACGGTGCGCTCAACGGTGGGCCGCAGATGGTGGAAATCAGCCGCGACGGCAAGCGGGTCTATTTCACCAACTCGCTCTATGGCGCCATCGACCCGCAGTTCTATCCCGAAGGCATCGACGGTTGGATGGTCAAGCTCGATGTCGCCGATGGTGGCGGGATCGCCTTCGACGAAAACTTCTTCGTCGACTGGCCAAAGGGTCATCGACCGCATCAGGTTCGTCTCGAAGGCGGCGACTGCTCGTCCGATTCCTATTGTTATCCGTGAGGAGGGAGCCGCGGTGCAGCCGGGTCACGGCGAATGACGACGGTCTGGCCATGGCTCTCGCTCGCCGGCCTCGGTGCCTTTCACGGCCTCAACCCGGCAATGGGCTGGTTGTTTGCGGTTGCGCTCGGACTTCATCGCCAGAGCAGCCGGGTCGTCTGGCTGTCCCTCGCACCCATTGCGGTTGGTCACGCGATCTCGGTCGCGACCGTGCTGGCGGTGGTCGCAGCATTCGGCTCGGTGCTGGATCCGAACACATTCAGGATCGCGGCCGCCGTGCTCATTCTGGGGGCCGCCGGCTACACCGCCATTCATGGCCATCGCCACCGCGTCCGGATCGGAATGCGGACCGGCATGGCGGGACTTGCGGTCTGGTCATTCCTGATGGCGACGAGCCATGGGGCCGGCCTGATGCTGGTGCCGGCGGTGCTCAGTCTCTGTCTTGCAGGTCACGCCGGCGAACTGGCGATGGCAAGTTCGCTGCCGGTCTCGCTCGCCGCCGTCGCAGTGCATAGCATCGCGATGCTGACGGTGACCGCGGTGCTGGCGCTCGCCGTCTTCACCTGGTTCGACCTTGCGGTCCTGCGTTCCGCCTGGATCAATTTCGATCGCCTCTGGACGTTCGCACTCGGGGCAACCGGCGTCGCACTCCTCATTCAATGATCCGCATCGCAGCCGCCAGGCTATTGCCGCTGCGATTTTACATAAGCGATATAGCCGCGGACATCGGCGGCGGGCTCGGCATAGGCGGCCCCGAGCGTTCTTTCGATGCTTGCCATGTAGGTCTTTGCCCAGTCCGGCAGGTCATAGTCGATCGCGGCCAGGAACTCGAGCGTTGCTGCGAGCCGGATATCGGCGATCGAAGGCTTCGCGCCACCGATGAACGGCTTATCGCCAATGTAGAAAGCGCGGAATACGTCGAGCGGTTCGGCAAGGGCTGCAACCGCTGCCTTCCGGGCGATCTCCTTCGTCGCCGCATCGGCATCGCTGCAGCCGACTTCGCCCGCGTAGAGCGGAAAGTTCAGCGCCGGATAGGTTGCGCGAGCAAGGTAGGGATAGAAGGTGCCGATCAGGTAGAACATGGCGCTGTCGATCATCGCGCGTGCTTCGGGTTCCCTCGGGTAGAAGTCATCAAGCCCATGTTTGTTGCAAAGGTACTGCATGATCGCGCAGCTTTCCCAAAGCGCGCCCCTGGGCAGGTCCGCGGTCTCGATCATCGGTGTCAGATGCGACGGCGCTCGTGCCAGATATTCGGGCGAGCGCGTCTGGCCGTAGACATCGTTTTCACTGAAATCGAGCTTGGCCGCGCGCAGGAACACGCGCGCGGTCATGTTGTTGACGCTGGGCTTGATCACGTTGAGCTGGATTGCGGACATGGCATTCCTCCCGGTTGATCGTCGTTGAACTGGTGCCGGCTCGCCCGCCGCAGACACCGCCACTTGGCTGCAGATCTCGCCAAGCGCCACCCTATCGCGGTCCGTATGGGTTCTTCGGTTGGCGATCGAGCGACAGCGTCGGCCGAGAGCGTTCGTTCAGGGCTTCGATCGCATCGGCGAGATGGACCTCGGCGATGTTATAGTCGCCGCGTTCAGTCCTGATCCTATGCGCTTCCATCAGGACTTCGGCATGGCTGTGACCGGCCGGCGGCTCGAAGCGATAGGAGGCAAGTTCAACCAGCAGCCCAAGCGGATCTTCGAAGTAGATCGAATCCATGAAGCCGCGATCCTTGACGCCACTGTGGCGGATCTTTCGCTCCTCGAGCCGCTCCACCGCCTGGTTGAATGTCGCGCGCGAAACAGCAAAGGCGATGTGATGCACACAGCCCATGTCGGTCGGGGTGCGCTCGGGATCCGGCGTGCGGTTCTCGTCGGTGAAGACGGTAATCAGGCGGCCGTCGCCCGGATCGAAATAGAGGTGGCTTTCGCTCGCCCGGTCGAGGTTCGGTTGCTCGAAAATGAAGGGCATGCCGAGCAGCCCCTCCCAGAAATCGATCGACGTCTGACGGTCCGCCCCGACAAGCGTGATGTGGTGAACGCCTTGCGATTGCAGTTTGCGCATAGCCGGCCTCCCGGGTTCGGCGGAGAATGTGGGCCGAATGGCTCCTGGCACCGCTTTCCACCGCATGCAATTGTCGCCCGTCGCGGGCAGAAGGCAAGCGCCAATCACGGGTGGGTTGGCGGGCGGCAAACGTGTTGTGGCTGGGCAATGCACAGCTTTTAGCCCACCCGACCTTCGTTCTGAGGTTGTGTCTGCCGAAGAAACCGTTTCCGACACGCGTGTTTTGATTTCCCCGGCAAACTTTCCTATCTTCCGGTTGCAGTATCCGCAGGGTGGATGGAGGACAGATGCCGGTCATGCGGCGGTCGAAGATCAGGCAGCGCCTGCTGATCATGCTTGTCACCGGTATCGGCGGCATGGCGGCGGCTGCGATTTCCTTTGCATCGGCGGTTTATGATGCAGCCAATCCGGTTCCTGTTCCGGTCATAGGTAAAGACCAGGTCGTCGACACGGGCCGGTGGCGGGTGACCATAAACGGCGCCCATATGTCGTCTCTGCCGCCGACCGGCACCAAACCGTTCGAGCCGAAGCGGTTCCTGCTGGTGAATCTCGAACTCGACAACCGGTCCGTGGCCAGCAGCAACGTCTTCATGAACCTGATCACGATCAAGGATGACGCCGCTCCGCTGCAGCCCAAGCCCACCTATTACCTGGCGAGGGACAAGTGGATCGCCAGCGCGATCAATCCGAACATGCCGGAAAAACTGGTCGCGGCCTGGGAGTGGCCGGCGGACCGCCCGGAACCGCAAACGCTTTCGCTGGCGATCGGCAAACAGATCTATAAGCCACGTGACAATCTCTACGGCGCGCCGAATTGGTTCGATGACGGCGAGGCCGCGGTCGTCGAGTTGCCGGTGACGCAAGCTGTGGAGACGACGGAGCAATGATGTCGGCTTTCCGTACGCTGCTGCTTTGCGGCCTTGCAAGCGCGGCGCTCTATGGGATGCGAAACAGCACCCCCGGCTACGGCGACATCACCGCGCCGATCGCCATTCGCGGCGCTGTCGGCGAGCGGGTGGAGACGCGCGACTTCGCTTTCGGCGCAGCCAATGTGCATCTGGCACGACAGCTCAAGGTCGAAAGTTTTGGACGGGTCAAGGACTTCTCCACATCCGGCATCTGGCTGGTCATCGAGGGCGCGGCCGTCGCCAAGACGGAAACGATGACGTTGATGTCCGCCGAGTGGCTGGCGGGCAATGGTCTGCGCTATGCGTTGAGCCAGCGGTTCTCGACCGTGCCGGGCTATCTGCCGGCGGAGCGGCTCGAACCCGGCCTGCCAAGGCCGGTGCTTCTTGCCTTCGAGCTTCCCGAGGCGGCCGTTGACCAGGGCACGCTGCTCGTCGCACGCAGTCGTGTGTCGCCGCTCGCCGAGGAACTGTCGATTGCGCTCGGCGACAAGAAGCCGGCCGAGATCAAGCCGTCCGTCACCATTGCGCGCAGCGGCAGCGGCGCGCCCTGGACACTGGCCGCGCACTGAGGGAGGTAGTCATGAGCGAGAAACGCACCTTCTGGACCTGCCTGCTCGCGTTGATCGTCGCGCTGCCGCTCGCCTTCGTTGCCCGCGCATGGGAAAGCCTTGGTGAGAGCCAATGGCTCGCCGGTGGTAGCCCGGAAATCATCGTTGCGGATGGAGCGGCGCAGGCCTTCGCCGGCGGGCAATGGAAGCTTATGGATATGCGACGCCTGCCGCGCACCGACGACGCACGCGTCATTCTTACCGAATTCGAGGCATCGCCGACCGATCTCGCCGCTTTGTCGAAGGGCGCCTGCCGCGTTCGACTGATCGACGACAAAGGGCGCCGCTTCGAACCGGTCACCCTGACCGAGCCGATCGTGCGAGAGATGTATCCGGAGGTGGCCGAGCGTCAGCGCTGCAGTGTCCTGGCCTTTACGGATGCCAAGGCCGGCAGCCCCGTCCGCATGGCCGAGAGCTTCATCGTTCCGGCGGAGGCGCGGGACCTTTCGCTGCGGATCGAATTTCCCGGCGCCAGTGACGAGACGCTGGTGTTCAAGTGGACGCGTAGTTGATCTCGACTTTCTCGGCCTGACGGGAAACGGCGTGTTCGAGCATCGCCGCCAGCAGGGTGATGCGCAGTGCATCGAGCACGATGCCGCCGTTGAGATCGCTGGGGCTGCCGATGAAAAGGCTCACGGCATCGAAAACGAGCCGCCAGCTCGCAAGATCTCCCACGTCCAGCGTCCGTGTTGCCGCGTACCACGTCCAGGCGCCGAGCCAGGCAATGGCATTGTAGGCGATGATAAAGGCGAAAAGTGCCGCCAGCCCCGAACCGAGCGTCAGCTTCAGGCAGGTCCAGATCGGCGCATAGCGGGAGCGATAATCGCCGATGAAGTGGTCGAGAAAATCGGCGACCCATTTGCGCAGCGTGCGGGCGCGGCGCGGCTTTGGCGATGCCGGCCGGGTGCGCGGTGTTGCGCTCGAAAGCTCGTAGCCGTTGATGATGGCCGCCATGACCAGCCAGACGACCGGAAGGAGCGCATAGAAGAACAGGCCTGTGGCCTGGCTATCCCAGTCAGGTTTTCTCAATTCCACCGGCACGAAGGTCTCGGCGGCATGCGCAATGCCGGCGAAGGCGAAGCCGTTCATGCCCAGAAGCTTGCCGGCGCCAAGCCAGGTGATCACCTGGTCCTTCCAGACCGACAGGCCGTAGAGACCGATGAAGATCCAGCTTGCATCTGCAGCGACGATCAGCAGTCGCCAGACGGGCGCTTCGCTCAGTTTGCTCATGCGTTTTGCGCCCCAGCGTACAAGCCAGCAGAGCGCGATCGACACGAGAACGCCGCGCGACCCCAGAATATCGAAGAAGTTGGCTTTTTCGCCGAAAGCGACGGCAGCAAGTGCTGACCGCGAATATTCGCGCACGGTCTCGCCGAGAAACCCCCAGGCGGCGTAGTAGGCAAAGAACGGCAGGAGGGCGGCGGCGGTGACGGCGAGCAGCCTGCGCTCGGCCTTCGGCACCTTGCTCTCGACAGGCGCCGCAGCCGGTTGCTGCCGGAGCGCTTCGAGCGCCGGCAAGCCCGGGCGAAGGACCATGAACATCAGCACGATGACGACGAGCTTCGCCAACACAACGAGGGAGAGCGTGACCATGCCGCCGAGCGGATGCTGCATCCCGATCCAGACGGCTGCCCGCATCAGGAGATCGTGCACGATGGCGCCGCAGGCGCCGATCAGCAGGAGCTGCGGCCAGAAGCGGGCGAGAAGGCGCGCCATCAGGGCAAAGGGTCCGAACACTTCGGCGATCGACGTCATGCCGACACCATAGTTGCGTCGGCCGGCTACGACAACCGCTCGGGGCGGGCGGAGAGACAATGTCCTCCGCGTCGCCCGGCGTCAGATGTTGCGGCGCTTGCCCTCGATCAGGTCGAGCACCGCGCGTGCCGCATCGAGCACGTTGGTGCCGGGGCCGAAGACCGCCGACACGCCGTTCTCCATGAGATAGTCATAGTCCTGGCGAGGGATGACACCCCCACAGATGACGATGACATCCTCGCCGCCACGCTTTTTCAGCGCTTCGGCCAATTGCGGCATCAGCGTCTTATGGCCGGCTGCGAGCGAAGAGACGCCAATGACATTGACCTTGTTCGCAAGCGCCATGTCGGCCGCTTCCTCCGGTGTCTGGAACAACGGGCCGGCAAGCACGTCGAAGCCGATGTCGCCAAAGGCCGACGCGATCACCTTGGCGCCCCGGTCGTGGCCGTCCTGGCCGAGCTTGGCGACCATGATTTTCGGCTTGCGGCCGAGTTTCGCCGAAACCTCGTCGAGGCGGCCGGAGAGCACCTCGAGTTCAGGCTCGCCCTCATAGGCCTTGCCATAGATCTTGCTGACGACCTTGGGCGTTGCGGCATGGTCACCAAAGGCGCCGCGCATCGCATCGGAGATTTCGCCGACGGTCGCGCGCGACCGCGCCGCTTCGACGGCGGCCGCCAAGAGGTTGCCTTCGCCGGTCGAGGCGACCTTTGAAACCGCGGCCAGGGTCTCTTTCACCTTTGCGCTGTCGCGCCGCCGCTTCGTCTCCTCGATGCGACGGATCTGCGCGGCGCGCACGGCGCTGTTGTCAATTTCCAGGATGTCGATCGGCTCCTCGTTGTCGAGCCGGTACTTGTTGACGCCGACGATGATTTCCTCGCCCTTGTCGACCGCGGCCTGGCGGCGGGTCGCGGCCTCTTCGATCAGTCGCTTCGGCAGGCCGGCGTTGACCGCACGGGTCATGCCGCCCATCGCCTCGACCTCTTCGATCAGCGCCCAGGCCTTTTCCGCGAGTTCATTGGTCAGGCTCTCGACATAGTAGGAGCCGGCAAGCGGATCGACGACCTTGGTGACACCGGTCTCGTGCTGCAGGATCAGCTGCGTGTTGCGGGCGATGCGCGCTGAAAACTCCGTCGGCAGTGCGATCGCCTCGTCGAAGGAGTTGGTGTGCAGCGATTGCGTGCCGCCAAGGGCGGCCGACATCGCCTCGAAAGCGGTGCGGATGATGTTGTTATAGGGATCCTGCTCCTGCAGCGAGACGCCCGAGGTCTGGCAATGGGTACGCAGCATCAGCGAAGACGGCTTCTTCGGCTCGAACTCCTTCATGATCCGGGTCCAGAGCAGCCGCGCCGCCCGAAGCTTCGCCGCTTCCATAAAGAAATTCATGCCGATGGCGAAGAAGAACGAAAGCCTCCCGGCGAACTCGTCGACGTTCAGCCCCTTGGCAAGGGCAGCCCGCACATATTCGCGCCCGTCGGCGAGCGTGAAGGCAAGCTCCTGCACCAGCGTCGCGCCGGCTTCCTGCATGTGGTAGCCGGAAATCGAGATCGAATTGAACTTCGGCATCTCCTTCGCCGTATACTCGATGATATCCGCGACGATGCGCATCGAGGGTTCCGGCGGGTAGATGTAGGTGTTGCGGACCATGAACTCCTTGAGGATGTCGTTCTGGATGGTCCCCGAGAGCTTGTCGCGCGAAACGCCCTGTTCCTCGCCGGCGACGATGAAGGAGGCGAGGATCGGAATGACCGCGCCGTTCATGGTCATCGAGACCGACATCTCGTCGAGCGGGATGCCGTCGAACAGGATTTTCATGTCCTCGACCGAGTCGATCGCAACCCCTGCCTTGCCGACATCGCCTTCGACGCGCGGATGATCGCTGTCGTAGCCCCGATGGGTCGCAAGGTCGAAGGCGACGGAAAGGCCCTTTTGTCCGGCCGCGAGATTCTTCCGATAGAAGGCGTTCGAAGCTTCGGCCGTGGAGAATCCGGCATATTGGCGGATCGTCCAGGGACGCCCGGCATACATGGTCGCGCGCGGACCACGCACGAAAGGCTCGAAGCCCGGCAGCGAATCCAAATGATCGATGCCGTCGAGGTCGCCGGCCGTATAAAGCGGCTTCACCGCAATGCCCTCGGGCGTCTGCCAGGTGAGGCTTTCCGGCGCTGCCTTCAGTTCACGCTCGGCGAGCGTTTCCCAGTCCTTGGTGGTCTTTTCGGTCATCGGATGTTCTCCTGGATGATGGCGTCGACAGCCGTCGCCATCATTCGAATTCCATGATCAGTTCGTCGACCGCGAGGCTGGCGCCGGCGGCGACCGCCACGCGCTTGACCACGGCCTTCTTTTCGGCGCGCAGAATGTTTTCCATCTTCATCGCTTCGACCACGGCAAGAGCCTGCCCGGCCTCGACGGTGTCGCCGGCCTTGACCGTGACCGAGGTGATGACACCCGGCATCGGGCAGAGCAGCATGCGCGACGTGTCCGGTGGCAGCTTTTTCGGCATCAGCCGCGCCAGCTCCGCAACCCGCGGGCTTCTGACGTGGGCAATGGTGTCGATGCCGCGCCAGCGGAGCCGGATGGCGGTTCCAACCCGATCGACTTTGACGCTCAAGGGCTCATTGTCGATGTTGAAGGTGGCAAGGGTGCGGCCGGGAGCCCAGTCACCGGCGATCGTAACCGAGGCGCCGTCGGCAAATCGGACATAGGCACCATCGGCAGACGCGCCGGCGGTGACTGCGAAGTTGTGATCGCCGAGGCTGACCACCCAGTCGTGACCGACGATGCGACGGTGATTGCCGATCGTGCCGGAGATCTGGCTGGCGCGCTCCTGCAGCACCTGATTGATCGATACGGCGACGGCTGCGATCTTGCGAAGCGACTGCTCGTCGGCCGCAACGCCGTGGAAGCCGTCGGCGAATTCCTCGGCGATATAGGCCGTGGTCAGCCGGCCCTCTCGGAACCGCTGCTGCTGCATGACGGCTGCAAGGAACGGCAGGTTGTGACCGATGCCTTCCACCTCGAACTGATCGAGCGCATCGGCCATGGCATCGACTGCCGTCTTGCGATCCGGCCCCCAGGTGCAGAGCTTGGCGATCATCGGGTCGTAATACATCGAGATCTCGCCGCCCTCGAAGACGCCGGTATCGTTGCGTGTCACCGTGCCATCTTCGCGTCTGCCCTCGACCGGGGGACGATAGCGCGTCAGCCGACCGATCGACGGCAGGAAATTGCGGTAGGGGTCTTCCGCATAGAGCCGGCTTTCGATCGCCCAGCCATTGAGCTTTACGTCGTCCTGGCCGAAGGCCAGTTTTTCGCCACTCGCAACACGGATCATCTGCTCGACGAGATCGAGCCCGGTGATGAGCTCGGTCACCGGATGCTCCACCTGCAGGCGGGTGTTCATTTCGAGGAAGTAGAAATTGCGCTTGCCGTCGACGATGAACTCGACGGTACCGGCCGAATGATAGCCGACCGCCTTGGCGAGCGCGACCGCCTGTTCGCCCATGGCCTTGCGGGTCTCGGCATCAAGGAACGGCGAGGGGGCTTCTTCGATAACCTTCTGGTTGCGTCGCTGGATCGAGCATTCGCGTTCGCCCAGGTAAAGCGTGTTGCCGTGCTTGTCGCCAAGCACCTGGATCTCGATATGGCGCGGTTCGGTCACGAATTTTTCGATGAAGATGCGGTCGTCGCCAAACGCGTTCTTCGCTTCGTTCTTCGACGACTGGAAGCCTTCGCGTGCCTCCTGGTCGTTCCAGGCGATGCGCATGCCCTTGCCGCCGCCACCGGCCGAAGCCTTGATCATCACGGGATAGCCGATCGATGCGGCGATCCGCACGGCCTCGTCGGCATCCTCGATCAGGCCCATGTGGCCCGGAACCGTGGAAACGCCGGCCTCGGCCGCAAGCTTCTTCGAGGTGATCTTGTCGCCCATTGCCTGGATCGCGCCAACCGGTGGACCGATGAAGGCAACGCCTTCCTTTTCCAGGGCTTGCGCAAAGGCGGCATTTTCGGAGAGGAAGCCATAGCCCGGATGAACGGCATCGGCGCCGGTCTTGCGGATCGCATCGATAATCTTGTCGATGACGATATAGGACTGCGCCGAGGGCGAGGGGCCGATATGCACCGCCTCATCCGCCATGCGCACATGCATCGCGTCGCGATCGGCGTCGGAATAGACCGCGACCGTTGCGATGCCGAGCTTCTTCGCAGTCTTTATGACGCGGCAGGCAATTTCACCACGGTTGGCGATGAGGATTTTCTTGAACATCTTGTTTCTCTTTCAAATCCGGACTGCGCGTCAGCGTTTGAACTTGCGGCGATAGGGCAGAAGCGCGATCGAGGATGCTGCAGCAGCACCTCCAAAGAGCAACGCGAAAGGCACGACGACCATCAGGGTTGCGAGCACCGGGCTCGTCGAGCGGATGATGTGCGTGCCGACCGCGCCGATATTGAGCCAGATCAGAACGCCGGCCGTTATGGCCCCGATCGCAACGCCGATCAGCGCGTTGACGATCATGTAGCGCAGCATCTGCCAGTGGTCGCGTCGGGCCTCTTCCGGCGTCATTACGCGTTCCGGCTCCCGTTCCATCGTCGCCTCCATCAGAGCGGGATCGTGTCGTGCTTGCGCCAGCGGACATCGACCTGCTTGTTGCTCAAGGACGCGAAGGCACGAGCGATGCGGCGACGCGACGAATGCGGCATGATTACTTCGTCGATGAAGCCACGCTCGGCGGCGACGAACGGATTGGCGAAGCGCTCCTCGTATTCTTTGGTGCGCGCCGCAATCTTCTCGGCATCGCCGAGTTCCGAGCGGTAGAGGATCTCGGTTGCGCCCTTGGCGCCCATCACGGCGATCTCGGCGGTCGGCCAGGCATAGTTGACGTCGGCGCCGATGTGCTTGGAGGCCATGACGTCGTAGGCGCCCCCATAGGCCTTGCGGGTGATCAGCGTCACCATTGGCACGGTCGCTTGGCTATAGGCGAAGAGCAGCTTGGCGCCGTGCTTGATGACGCCGCCATACTCCTGCGCCGTGCCAGGCAGGAAGCCGGGCACGTCGACCAACGTCAGGAGCGGGATTGAGAAGGCGTCGCAGAAGCGTACGAAACGCGCGGCCTTGCGCGAGCT
>NZ_FNGR01000074.1:0-5142 GCF_900103045.1 Ensifer sp. YR511 | reverse complement strand
TACCTGTCTCAACGTCCATTAGTCCCTCCTAAGGTCTGAAAGGGGGACCAGTTTTAGGTGTCGCTACCGGACCAGTTTTACATGTCGCCTGACACCACCCGCACGGGCAAACCATGTCCGAAGCCGTCCGAAAGGTAGTACGACAGCTGGGATTTGCTTGGGCCCTTCCAGCGGCTCAGCGTGCCCCACTCTTTTTCCTGTACTCGTCCGGACTCGGGCGCAATCTTCAGCACGTTCAGCCACTGAAAAAAACGCGTCGGCGTTATGAGGGTCGACGACCCTGTTAAAGTCCCAGTGGAGAGGGGCAGCCAGACTTTCTGCGTCAGCGAGCCGCACCAATCACCCCTTTCATCAGGCGATCGGATGGTGGCCGTTTTCATCTCACGCATTGCCCCACCCGTGGAAAGTACGACCAAACAAACGCGGGATCGATAGACGCCGTGACTGCGGCAGGTGTGTTCAATCATCTGTCGGATCAACGTTGCCATTTTCTCGGAACAAGTGCTGCCTGTTCGACGTTAAGCGTCGTCACATTCGTCGCTTCCACGCCCTTAAAGGACGCGTGAGGCGACCAGCACATGCAGGACGGTATTTAAACATGACACACGGCAATCAAGAGGCAATCGATGGGAAAACATGCGCCCCTGCAAAACCCACTCGCGCGCGCTCCGTCGAACCTTTCGAGACTGTCTACAACGGCCACTACGATCTCACGGAATTTATTGCCATCTACAAGTTACAACCTTTGGAAGCCCGCGAGATCCTGGAACGCATAGGCCCCTCACGGACGAAGCTCGACGCATACATGGATGAGCTTCGCGTTCAGGCCCAGAAGTAGTCAAAAGTCGCCCACGTCCCCGATCGTTCGGTGTGACGACCGCGATCAGCAAGCGCTTCGTCGTGAACGACCGCGCCGGCGCTCGTTAAGTGCAGGGGATGGGGTCGGCGGCAAGTGTGGATGAGCCTCCGGCGGCACTATGGGGACCAAGAGACCGATACCCAGGCCACACTTGCGTTCTATCCTAAAACTTGATCAGGCCGTTCGAAAGAAAAGCCCGCAGCTTGGCGTGCACCGGCACAGACTGATAGAGGGCAACTAGTTCTGGCGACGCCCTCTTGCCATGGTGTCTTGCCATTTCCGTCATCGAGACGCGCTCTCCGGCGTAAGGCACGTACCGCACGAGCGCTCCTGCGGTGACGTAGCCGGGGTGAATAACACGGCAGTAAAAGCCGGGTCGAGCGACCGTTTTGTATAGTTTGGGAAAGGTACGATCTCCCATTCTTTCCCCAAGTACTCGGCACGGCATCCGGGGCGCTGTTACTTCCATCACGAGATCGCCTATTAGGAGACGGTCGCCGACCGACACGATCTGGTTGTCCAAACCTGCAATACAGAGATTTTCGCCAAATAGCCCGTGGTTGATAGGCTTGTTGAGCGCCCTTTGCCACCAAAGGCGGGTTAGGTTTCCTTCAACGTAAACCGCCTGCTCGGGGCCGCCATGGTATTTTTCATTACAAACGGCGTCGTCTGCAAGACCCTCGAACCCAACGAAGACCGTTTCGCCTGTTGGGTGCTTGTTGATCCCGGTTTTCATCTTCTTGCCGGGTCTTTCTTCGGGTTTGCCAATGCACACCGCCAATACCCTCAGATCTCGCGTTGTGACCTTCATATACAGCCAACCTCCTCAATGATGCGCTTGCTCTCCCAGCGGTGCCTCGTCCCCGAGCGCGCTTTGTGGCTGCAATCTCTCCCGGTCCACTTGCACAGAAGGTCGCCGAGTGGGGTTCAGGATTAACGAGGTGCGAGGCAGTCCTCACAAATGCCGCAACCGTCGACATCCATCAGTGAGGCGAGGTGCTTCTGCTGGCAACAGAGGCACACTACGGTATCGGACGTGTTTCGTGGCTCGCGTTCAGGCGGAAGAATTTCGATCTGTCGGTCAGAACTGGCACGGGTTGTCTGTCGATTCATCTCGGGGCTCCATGTCGAAGACGCCACAGAGATAGGAAGCCGTTAAACCGACGCAAGATGTCGATCGCGACGCTCCTTAAAGCGGGACCAAGATGGGGGCGATCCAGCTCGCATTTAATGCGCCTCAAACCGATCCAGCATACTCTGAAGTATCGCATTTTCCTGTCGAAGCTTCCGAACCAGACGCTCTTTCAGCCGGAGGTTTGCATTCTCGAGTGACGCCAGCTCGTCAACAGTGACTGCAATTGCAATGTGCACTGACTTTGTTGGCACGCGCCGCGCCAAACCCGTCGAACGAGGGCGCTTCGAACGCTCGGGCGGCTTTACCGGGAAGGTGGCGTTGGCTGACGCATCTGCCGAGCTTGTCTTGGGGACGACACTCGCTTCTGGCACTTCTGGTTGACTAGCGGTTGTTGGGGCATCATCGACCGCCGCAGCCACTGAATTGAGCGGTTCCGTAACCTCCGGTGGCTGGTCACCAATTCGAGCTTCAGCCAGAAACAGATGTGGGACTTCGGCCTCTGCCTCACGCACAAATGCCTTCAGATCGGTGTCGCCCCAAATAGAGGCTGGTCGACCTGTCGAACGTCGGCGCGCCGATTTCACTTCGACAATGAACTTTCGCTGTTGTGGCTTCATCGATATCCAGGGACCAAAGCTGGTTCAGCGCGTAAAGCGTCAAAATCGCTCTAGCATCTTCTTGAGTTGGGCGTTCTGTAGCACCAGCTTCTCCGAAAGCTGACGCCTTAGCATTCTTATTTCCTCATCCAGGGCGGCCACGTCATCGGCTAAAGAGATCGGCTGCTTGGGAGCACGGAGGCTCGGTGAGCCATACTCGACCCGAGGATCCACCGCAACGGAGGCGCTTGATCTCTTGTCTCTTGTTTGCCCTCGGTGTGATTTGCGTGCGGGTCGATCCGCCTGCTCGGGCGCCTGACCGCCCAAAAGGTTTGTGCTGTGGCTGGCGGTCTCGAAATCAACCGCATTTGCTCCGCCGGTCCGGACATTGTTTTTGACTTCGCTCGGCTCCGGGTCGGCAGCGTTTGTGACCGCATCCGTCGTTTGAGTACTTGCAGGAGGATTCATTCCTGCCAAGGGCGCATCCGAGCTTTCGCTCACGGGCTCCGATATAGATTCCCGGGGCTCGACAGCTCTGCCTCTTGAGGTCAGATCAAGTAAGAACTTCCATGGTGATTTCATGATATCTCGTCATCCAGGATTGCGCCATGCCATCTCCGAAGGATGCTTTGACGAAGACCGATCGCGTAGACGATCGGTCTTTCATTAACACTCAGCTGAGCCCGAGCCGCTTGCGCAACTCAGCATTCTCGGCCCGCAACTTATCGCCGAGCTCCCGGCGAAGCCGCGAATTCTCTTTCTCCAGCTGAAGAAGATCCGCGATCTCGTCATGTACTTGCGATTGCGCGGCCGTCCTCTTGTCGTCGTTTTTCCTTGCGGCGTTTGCCCTTGCGGCGCGCTTCGGTTGACTTGCAGTTTTCGCCTCGGCCGAAGTTTCCTTGCGCTTCCGGCCTTTCCCGGCGCTCGGTGCGGGGCTTGACTCTGCCGTGGCAGCGTCCACTTTTTTTGCTCGTGGTCCGCGCTTCTTAGGCGCTGCCACTTCCGCCGGAGCGGTCGCAGTAACCTGGTTGTCGTCCAATTTGACCTCATCTGCCATAAGTCTATTTCCTCTCTGCGGATCGAAAGCATTTGTCCGACGCGCGAAATATGACAGCCACACCACTCGCGGTCGAGACATCAACGATATCAGTGCTACATTGCGCGAGGCCGACCGAGGCAAGTTTGCCAGCGACGAAGATGTGGCGACGTTGTCGGAAGGAAGTCAAGTCTGCCCGTCAATCATGAGTGGGGAGCCTATCCGCTGGTTAGGGCTCTGCAGTGCTTGATGAGATCGGCGCGCTTATCGAGAAGGGCGATCCGGATGTGACGCCTCGCGTCGTGGAAAAGACATCGTCGACATTGCCCGATCGCTGGCGCGTGCGCAAACGCCTCGATAGCGCTTGGTAAGGAGCATGCATCCAGCGAGTTGGACCTGCTCGGGACTAGGCTCGATTGCTTGACTTTGGCCGGCGGGAGGCGAAGCTGCGTCAGTGTGCTATTTGATAAAACCTGGATACTGGACTTCTTCTCGATTCACACCTTCGGAATCTAACCGAAGGGGGGCGGGATCCGGGGCGCCCATGTACCTATGTGCGACAAGCCAGTCGCGCAAAATAGTCTCAATCGCGGCGGCTCGGCCGGCAGGGGACGGTGAAAGCTCCGGGTCGGTCATGTAGGCCGCAAGCCCGGCTTCGATGTCATCAGCAAGGGGAGGCAGGTCTGCGAAACCGGACATGAAAGACTCCTCTGTATCTCACCGATATAACGAGCTTTCATGGCGCCTGTTCCCAGCGAGTTGAACAATTGCTCCAACGGCTCATTCACCCGACAGCGGAACTCTTGTCGGTGCGAAGCAATTGACGGCATCCGTCTGCGGTAGCCATTCGAAGAGAAGCTTCTCGCGCAAGAACCGGCTGTCGGCACGTGGTTCTAAGAGATTGCCTGACGGGTACGGCTTGGACGCCGCCCTCTCGGCTATCCTCGGGCCGTGGTCGGACCAGCCAACCGCGGCGATACATGTTTTCATTGGGACATGCCGGCAGCCTGGTTGGCTCTACGTGCAATCAGTGCCGTGTGGGCTCCGACGTAAGCTCCACGAAGCGGCCGATTGACCAAAGATAGGCAACGATTTGCCATCTCAGAGGGTCGCGGTTTCCGTATTTCTCTAGTATCCGATCAAGGGTTCTGCTCGCTTGGGTTGAATTAGCCCCCGAAAGGCCCGGACATGCTCCCCCACTTAGCTAAGTGGGTAGGAGTAATGTTGGTAATATGACTAGCAGCAATTTTAAGATGGAAGTCCTTTCGGGTCCGGAACGGCGACGGCGCTGGAGCACGGCGGAGAAGCTGGCCATCATTCAAGAGACCTACGAGGCGGACGCGACGGTGAGCATCGTTGCCCGGCGGCACGGCATTCAGCCGAACCAGTTGTTCGCATGGCGAAAGCTGGCGTCCCAAGGGGCACTGACGGCGACGGCCGCCGAAGAGGAGGTCGTTCCGGCTTCCGAATACCGGGCGCTTCAGGCCCAGGTGAAGGAGTTGCAGCGCCTGTTGGG
>NZ_FNGR01000015.1:0-166525 GCF_900103045.1 Ensifer sp. YR511 | reverse complement strand
ATGCCGATCGGACCGGCGCCGGTGACGAGAACGTCCTCGCCGACGAGATCGAAGGAGAGTGCTGTGTGCACGGCATTGCCGAACGGATCGAAGATCGCCGCGATCTCGTCGGGCACATCCTCCGGGATCGGCACGACGTTATACTCCGGCAGGCAGACGAACTCGCCGAACGAGCCCGGCCGGTTGACGCCGACGCCGAGCGTGTTGCGGCACAGATGCCCGCGGCCGGCCCGGCAGTTGCGGCACTTGCCGCAGACGATATGGCCCTCGCCCGAGACGCGCTCGCCGACATGGTACTTGGTGACGGCCGATCCGACCTCGGCGATCTCGCCCATGAACTCGTGACCGACGACCATCGGCACCGGAATGGTCTTTTGCGCCCACTGGTCCCAGTTCCAGATGTGCACGTCGGTGCCGCAGATCGCCGATTTCTTCACCTTGATCAGCACGTCGTTCGGGCCGATCTCCGGCACCGGCACGCGCTCCATCCAGAGGCCCTCTTCCGGCTTCGACTTCACCAGCGCCTTCATCATGTTCGTCATCAGTCCCTCCCTCAGATCACGCCGAGGTCGCGGCCGACCTCTTCGAAGGCGGCGATTGCCCGCCGGACGTCCTGTTCGCTGTGTGCTGCCGACATCTGCGTGCGGATGCGCGCCTGGCCCTTCGGCACCACCGGGAAGGAGAAGCCGATGACATAGACGCCCTTCTTCAGCATGCGCGCCGCCATCTCCTGGGCGAGTGCGGCATCACCGAGCATCACCGGGATGATCGGGTGGCCCTCACCGGCCAGCGTGAAGCCGAGCTTGGTCATCTCGGTGCGGAACAGCGCCGCATTGGCATAGAGCCGTTCGCGCAAGGGATCGCCGTTGTCGATCAGGTCGAACACCTTCAGCGAGGCGGCGGCAATGACCGGCGCCAGGGTGTTGGAAAACAGATAAGGGCGCGAGCGCTGCCTGAGCCAGTCGACGACTTCGGCCTTGGCCGAGGTGTAGCCGCCCGAAGCGCCGCCGAGCGCCTTGCCGAGCGTGCCGGTGATGATGTCGATCCGGCCCTCGACGCCACAATGTTCGGCCGAGCCGCGGCCGTTCTTCCCGACGAAGCCGACCGCATGGCTGTCGTCGACCATGACCATGGCGCCATATTTGTCGGCGAGATCGCAGACGCCCTTAAGATTGGCGATGATGCCATCCATCGAGAAGACGCCATCGGTGGCGATCAGCTTGAAGCGGCTGCCCTCGGCCTTCTTCAGCTCCTCCTCCAGCGCCGCCATGTCGTTGTTGGCGTAGCGGAAGCGCCTGGCCTTCGACAGCCGCACGCCGTCGATGATCGAGGCGTGGTTGAGCGCATCGGAGATGATCGCATCCTCTTCGCCGAGCAGCGTTTCGAACAGGCCGCCATTGGCATCGAAACAGGAGGAATAGAGGATCGTGTCTTCCAGCCCGAGGAAGGACGAAATGCGTGCCTCCAGCTGTTTATGCTCCTCCTGCGTGCCGCAGATGAAACGCACCGAGGCCATGCCGTAACCGTAACGGTCGAGCGCCTGTTTGCCGGCCTCGGCCAGTTCCGCGTTGTCGGCAAGGCCGAGATAGTTGTTGGCGCAGAAGTTGAGCACCCGCTCGCCCGAGGCGACTTCGATCTCACCCGCCTGCTTCGAGGTGATCACACGCTCCGACTTGTACAACCCGGCCGTCTTCAGGCCTTCGAGTTCTGAACGGAGATGGGTGAGAAAGGCTGAAGTCATGGCGCTCTCGCTTCAAGAAAACATCGCGTGCCTGACGAGTATCATGACGGCTTTTGACTTGCAGCAAAATCCGGCGCTCGGCCGCATCCAGCGTAAAAACGACAGGCCATTTCAAGGCGCGATGGCGGGCCGGACATATTATGTCGCGAAGCGCTTCGCCACAGACATTTTCCGACGACGGAGACGCGGGGCCTACCGCCATCACCCGTCGAGATACCCGTCGATGACCGCCAGAAATGCCTCGCCGTAGCGTTCGCGTTTGCTTTCGCCGATACCGGGAATGTCGAGCAGTTCATCGAGGTCGCGCGGGCGTTCCTTGGCAAGCGCAATCAAGGTCGCATCGGGGAAGACGACATAGGGCGGGACGTTCAGATCCTTGGCGATCGAGAAGCGCTCGGCGCGCAGCAGTTCGAAAAGTTCGAGATCGGACCCGGCCAGATCGGCCCGTTCGCGCTGCGATCCCGACTTGGCGCCGCGCGCCGCCTTGCCCGAGGTCGGGCGGTCCTTGCGGAAAAACACCTGGCGCTCGCGCTTGAACACCGCACGCGCCTCCGCCTCGAGCTTCATCGCGCCGAAGGCCGCGTGGTCGACGCTGATCAGGCCCGCCGCCAGCAATTGCCGGAAGACCGATTGCCAGGTGCGAGCCGGCAGGTCCTTGCCGGCGCCGAAGACGGGCATGTCGACATGGCCGAAGCGCTCGGTCTTCTCGTTGACCGTGCCCATGAGCACATCGACGACATGGCCGGTGCCGAAGCGCTCGCCGGTGCGATAGACCGCGGCCAGCGCCTTGATCGCCGCTTCCGTCCCGTCCCAGGTCTCGACCGGCTTCAGGCAGGTGTCGCAATGGCCGCAACGACCGGGATGGGCCTCGCCGAAATGCGCAAGGATCGCCTGGCGGCGGCAGCCCGCCGTCTCGCAGATCGCCAAGAGCGCGTTGAGCTTGCCGCGCTCGATGCGCTTGATGTCATCCGCCGCTCCACCCTCGTCGATCATCCGGCGGCGCTGCAGCACATCGGCCATGCCATAGGCCATCCAGACCTCAGAGGGCTGCCCGTCACGACCGGCGCGGCCGGTCTCCTGGTAATAGGCCTCCACCGATCCCGGCAGGTCGAGATGGGCGACATAACGCACGTCGGGCTTGTCGATGCCCATGCCGAAAGCGACGGTCGCAACGAGGCAAAGGCTCTCTTCTTTCAGGAAGGCGTCCTGATGCCTGTCGCGGAGCATGCGGTCCATGCCGGCATGATAGGGTAGCGCCCGGATGCCTTGCGCGTTCAGCCATTCGGCCGTGTCCTCGACCTTTGCGCGCGACAGGCAATAGACGATGCCGGAGGCCCCTTTGAAGCGGGAGAGAAAGCGCAGCAATTGCTGGCGCGGCTGGTCGCGCTCGACGATTTCATAGGCGATGTTCGGCCGGTCGAAGCTGGTGGTAAACACCTCGGCATTGCTGAGCGCCAGCCGCTCGACGATGTCGTCGCGGGTGTGCGGATCGGCGGTGGCAGTGAGCGCGATGCGCGGCACGCCGGGATAGCGCTCGGCTAGCAATCCGAGCGCGCGGTACTCGGGGCGGAAATCATGGCCCCATTGCGAAACGCAGTGCGCCTCGTCGATGGCAAAAAGCGCGATTCGGGCATTGCCTATGAGATCGGCGAAGCCGTCGGTGACGGTCCGCTCCGGCGTCACATAGAGAAGGTCGAGCGTGCCGTCGTGGATCTGGCGCCTGACCGCAATCGCCTCCTCGCGCGTCAGCGACGAATTCAGCGCAGCCGCATTGACGCCAAGCTGTTTCAGCGCCTCCACCTGATCGCGCATCAGCGCGATCAGCGGCGAGACGACGACACCCAAACCGGGCCGGCAGAGCGCCGGGATCTGGAAGCAGAGCGACTTGCCGGCGCCGGTCGGAAAGAGAACGACGGCATCGCCGCCAGCGGTCACATGCTCGACCACTGCCTGCTGCTTGCCGCGAAAGGCGGAATAGCCATAGACGCGTTTCAGCACGTCGAGCGGTGCCTGGCCGGCTTCGTCGAAGGGCTTGCTGGCAGCGCTTCTTGAGGGCGTCGCCCTTTCGACGAACTCCATCACATCTCCTTCGGGAATCAGCTTAGGCCATCATGGCCAGATGCGCAGGCAATGCCATAGCCCTTGCCGCAACTGAAGAGACAAGGGCTGTTTTTCCCCGCAGGCCCTGCTGCGCTTCACCGGGGATTGCCCCGACAGCTTGACCTTGATAACGCATCGGTACTTTAGTGGCGCGCAGAAATCGGGACGTGATTATGGCAAATATTCTAGCGGCGAGCGGCGGCGTCAAGCAGATCATCTGCATCAACTGGGGTACGAAGTACGGCGCACCGTTCATCAACCGGCTCTACGCCATGGTGGCGCGCAACATCACCCCGCCCTTCACCTTCACCTGCTTTACCGACAATCGCGACGGCCTGCGTCCGGAAATCCTGTGCGAGGATTTGCCGCCGCTGGACATCGGCGAAATGCCCAAGAACACGCCCGGCATCTGGCAGAAGTCGCGGCTGTGGGGGCCGAAGCTCGGCAATCTCAAAGGCCCCGTCCTGTTCCTGGACCTCGACCTGGTCATCGTCGGATCGCTCGATGGTTTCTTCGAGAAGGGAGAACCGGACGACGTCATCCTCGCCCGTAACCAGACGACGCCGTTCGAGCGCCTCGGCCAGACCTCGCTGTTTCGCTATCCAGTCGGCAAGCTGGTGCCGTTGCAGGAGAAATTCCGCGCCGACCCGCAAGGCATTGCCGACGAATACCGTTTCGAGCAGCGCTTCGTCACGCGCAATGCGCCGGGCGGGACCAAACTTTTCCCCCGCCGCTGGGTCCTGCATTTCCGGCAGGACTGCCGCCGGCCGTTCCCGCTCAACTTTTTCCTGGCACCCCGACTGCCCAAGGACGCGCGCGTCGTGCTGTTCCCGCGCAACCTCCTGCCGCAGCATGCGATCGAAGGCCGCTTCGGCAAGAAGGACAAGGTCTCCACCCCGCTTGGCCATATCCTCGGGCTGTTTGCATCCGACCGTTACGAGAAGAATGCGTTTCGCTATCTCCGGCACTACCTTCGCCCATCGCCATGGGTGGCCGATCATTGGCGCGAATAGTCGAGACTTCGCCGAGAACAGGCCTGCTTTCGCTGCGGGGAAAACCCAGCAGCTAGCGCGCCGCCGGCCCCTTCACGCGGCCTGAAAGCACGCCGAAGCCCTCGATGATCGCTTCCTGGTTTTCAAGCCGCGTCACTTCGTGCTGCACTTCCTGAAGCGTGCGCAAAAGCTGTGGCACGGCTTCGAGGTCGCCCTCCTCGGTCGCATAGGCCAGTTCGCGTTCGAGCTCGCGCACCTGCCAGTGCAATGCCTTCGAGCGCTGGTGCAGTGCCAGCGCCTGCAGATAGCCTTCGCGGGCGTCCTCGGGCGCGGCCGCCGTTGTCGCGGTCCAGAGCCGCGCATAGCGGATCTGCTGGTCGATCGCGGTAATCAGCGCACCAAAACCCTCCGCCTGCAATTGTTCGAGCAGATCCTCGCGGTTCAACCGCGGCCCCTGCGCAGCCGCAGCGTTCAGCACCGCCGCCCAGCAGCGCTGCAGCTCGCGGTGGTCGAACTCGATCGTCGAGATCTCGTCATATTCGTCGAACAGCAATTGCGGGTGGTTGACGATGGTGAGTGCCAGAACGCTCTCTCTCAGAAGCGGCGCCACCTGCTGTCCGCTGACCAGTGTCGAGCGCGCCAGCCGGTCGGAGATTGCCGTCGGCCCGCTCGCATTCGGCCCCCGGGGCTGACCGGCACCGCGTGCTCCGCCGCCACCGCCTTGGCGAACGCCGCGTTCAAACGGGCGCCGCTCGCCCCGCCCTGCCCCTGAGGATTGCAGGAAGGCGTGAAGCCGGTCGCGCATGTCCTGGCCATAGTGCCGGCGCACGCTTTCGTCGGCGATCACGGATGTCACCTGCTTCAGCCGTGCTTCGAGCTCGGCGCGCTTTTCCGGCGTGTCGAAAGCGCCGCCCTGGACCTCGCGCTGCCAGACCATCTCGGCGAGCGAACGGGCGTTGGCGAGCACCTTGTCGAAAGGCCCACGGCCCTCCTGACGCACGAGGTCGTCGGGATCCTTGCCGTCCGGAAGCATGGCGAAGCGGACCGAACGACCGGGCTTCAGATGCGGCAGCGCCAGGTCGACGCCGCGGTTTGCGGCACGAATGCCTGCCCCATCGCCGTCGAAGCAGAGCACCGGCTGCGACGTCATCTTCCACAAGAGATCGAGCTGGTTTTCGGTGAGCGCCGTGCCGAGCGGCGCAACGGCGTTTTCGACGCCTGCCTGATGCAGCGCGATCACGTCCATGTAGCCTTCGACGGCGATGATCGTTCCGGCCGCATCGTCCTGCCCGACGTCACGTGCGGCTCCTTGCGAAGCACGGCGCGCGCGGGCGAAATTGTAGAGCACGTTGCCCTTGTGGAAGAGCTCGGTCTCGTTCGAGTTCAGATACTTGGCCGGTGCGTCCGGCGACATGGCGCGGCCGCCAAACGCGATGACCTTCTCGCGCGACGACAGGATCGGGAACATGATGCGGTCGCGGAACCGGTCGTAGGAAACCGGCACGTCCGGCCCGTGCACCACGAGGCCGCAGGCCTCGATCTGTTCCTTGCCGACACCCTTGCCGGCGAGATGTTCCTTGAGCGCGTTGCGGCTGTCGGGCGCGTAGCCCAAACGAAAGGTCTCGATCGTGCGCCCCGTCAGCCCGCGCTCGCGCAGATAGGCGCGCGCCTTGGCGCCGTTGGCCGTCTGGAGTTGGTCCTCGAAGTACGCGGTCGCCAGCTCCATCACGTCGAGCAGGCTTGTACGTTCCTTCTCCCGGCGCTCTGCCTGCGGATCCGGTTGCGGCATGGCAACGCCCGCCATGTCGGCGATCTGCTGTACGGCTTCGGGAAAGCTCAGGCCTTCGAGATCGGTGAGAAAGCGGAAGTGGTCACCCGAGACACCGCAGCCGAAGCAATGGTAGCGGCCCTTGCCGTCCTCGCAGTGAAAGCTCGGCGACTTCTCGCCGTGAAAGGGGCAGCAGGCCCAATAGTCGCCGCGCGAGACGTTGGTCTTGCGCCGGTCCCAGCTAACGCGCTTGGCAATCACGTCCGAAATCGGAACGCGATCGCGTATCTCGTCAAGAAAGGACTGTGAAAAGCGCATGGATACCTCTGGTCGATCCTCCATATAGGCGGCATGGCCGGCGGGCGCTACAACAGTGATCCTGCTTGCACGCTATTCACAGGAGCGAAACGGGAATCGCACGCCGGACGCCCAATCAAAAGTTGTGTATGAATATTTTCTGAAGACCCAAAGTAGCACTTGACACCCCTTTGACGAAAAGGATCAATTCGCCGTCTCGAATTGGATCACTTGCCATGGCCATTTCCGTCAAAGTGCTCGCCTCCAGTCCGGCTTTCTTCGGCGCGGTGCTGAGCTATGCGCGCAGCATGGTGGAGATGTATGCGGCAAACCCGCGGCTCGCCTCTATCTTTGCCTCGCAGCAGCGCTGGCTGATGGCCCAATCCGGGCTTGCACTTTATCACGACCGCGATCCGGATGATCCCTCGAGCGGTCTCTACAGCGGCCGTTTCATCAACTATGCCGTCATGCACGGGATCGCCAGCCGCAACACCGCGGCATCCTTCGTGCAGGAAATGGTTGCCTACCGCTTCGCCCGCTACATCACGGTGCAGCCCGACAAGCGCAGCCGGCCGCTGGAGCCTACCGAGGCAGCACTCGACTATGTCTGGAAATGGATGCAGTCCCATCTGGCCATCCTCGACGCCTTCGATGGCCAGTCGCGGCTGGCACGCCTAGGCGAAGAGCAGGACCAGTTCGGCCGGCTGCAGGCCGCCGTCGCCCACGCGCTTGTCGGCAACGACACGGTCCGTCGTCCAGGCCCGACCTTCGACCTCTTCACCTGGGTCAATTCCGGGGGCGTGGTGATGGACGATCTCTTTTCCCGCATCGGCGCCTTCGACCCCGAGGCGGAGCGCTTCGCCATCGGGCCGGTTTCGCCGAGCGATCTCAGCGAACGCTTCATCATCTCCAAGACCCACCTCAAGCGGATCTTCGACAAGGCAGCCCTTTTGGGCAATATGGGGTGGGAGCGGTCGCCCGGACGCGGCGCGGTCTGGCTGTCCAAAGCCTTCATCCGTGAATACTGGGATTATCAGGCGGAGAAGTTCGCGCTCATCGATCGCGCATTCGAAGCGACGTTTCCGGCGAAAGCCGAGGTGGCGACGCCCGTCTTATCGCAACGGGCGGCGGCACTGACTTGAGCGGAGCTACTTGAGCAGTTCCTTCACCAGGCCGGAGGCCTTGGCGAAGTCCATCTGGCCGGGGTAGCGCTCCTTGAGCACGTTCATGCACTTGCCCATATCACGCAGGCCATGTGCGCCGGTTTCGGCGATGACCGAGGCGCAGAGTTCCTTCACCTTTGCCTCCGGAAGCTGGGCCGGCAGGAACTGGTTGATGATGACGATTTCCTCACGCTCCTGCGCGGCAAGCTCCGGCCGGCCGGCGTCGTCGTAGATACGAGCCGATTCTTCGCGCTGCTTGATCATCTTGGCGAGGATCTGCAGGATTTCGTCATCGCTGACCGGGTCCTTGCCGAGGCCCCGATTGGCAATGTCCCGATCCTTGATCGCCGCCTGGATCAGCCGCACGGTCGAGGTACGCCGTGCGTCCTTGGCTTTGAGGGCTTCCTTCAGTGCGTTAGCGAACAGGTCGCGCATGTCCATACTCCATGTCAAAACCGGCCCGCGGTGCTCTGCCCGGAACCGGTTCGAAACCATCGTTGTTGTCGTCGTCTTAAACCAGTGTGACAGGCGCAATCAAACGGAATACGCAACCGCTTGAATTATAAGGAATTTTATTTCCCGACAATTCACAGCGGCCGGTTGACCCGGCTAAGCGCTTTGGGTATTTTCCCGCACCTGCACAACATCGGCATGAGAGCACTTTTCCGCGGGGTTTCCGCGCGTCCATGCCTGAGCAAAGAAATGGCGATCGACTGCCGGGCTTTCAAGCCCCCGCTTCGCGCCGCAACGGGATAGGAACGATGACCGCGACACCCGCATGGACCACTGAAAAACCAACCGCACTGCTCGTTCTGGCCGACGGCACCGTGATCGAGGGCAAGGGCATCGGCGCGACCGGCAAAGTGCAGGCGGAGGTCTGCTTCAACACGGCGCTGACGGGCTACCAGGAAATTCTGACGGACCCCTCCTATCTCGGCCAGATCGTCACCTTCACCTTCCCGCACATCGGCAACATCGGCGCCAATGACGAAGACATCGAAGACCTGACGCCGGCAGCACGCCACGGCGCGGTCGGCGTCATCTTCAAGGCCGACATCACCGAGCCGTCCAACTACCGCGCCGCCAAGCACCTCGACGCCTGGCTGAAGGCCCGCGGCATCATCGGCCTTTGCGGCATCGACACCCGCGCCCTCACCGCCTGGATCCGCGAAAACGGCATGCCGAACGCCGTCATCGCCCACGACCCCTCGGGCGTCTTCGACATCGAGACGCTGAAGAAAGAAGCCAAGGCCTGGAGCGGCCTCGAAGGCCTCGACCTTGCCAAGGTCGCGACCTCCGGCCAGTCGTCGCGCTGGGACGAGCAGCCCTGGGTCTGGAACGAAGGTTATTCGACGCTCGGCGAAACCGATGCCGCCTACCATATCGTCGCGCTCGACTACGGCGTGAAGCGCAACATCCTGCGCCTCTTTGCCGGCCTCAACGCCCGCGTCACGGTCATGCCGGCCACGACCAGCGCCGACGAAGTGCTGGCGCAGAAGCCGGACGGCATCTTCCTGTCGAACGGCCCCGGCGACCCGGCAGCAACCGGAAAATACGCCGTGCCGGTCATCCAGGACCTGCTCAAGACCGACATCCCGGTCTTCGGCATCTGCCTCGGCCACCAGATGCTGGCGCTGGCACTCGGCGGCAAGACCGAAAAGATGCACCAGGGCCACCACGGCGCCAACCATCCGGTCAAGGACCACACCACCGGCAAGGTCGAGATCGTCTCGATGAACCACGGCTTCGCGGTGGATTCGAAGTCGCTGCCGCAGGGTGTTGATGAGACTCACATTTCGCTCTTCGACGGCACCAATTGCGGCCTGCGCGTCGCCGGCAAGCCGGTGTTCTCGGTCCAGCACCACCCGGAAGCCTCCCCCGGCCCGCAGGACAGCCACTATCTCTTCCGCCGCTTCATGAACCTCGTGCGCGAGAAGAAGGGCGAACCGGCGCTCGCAGAGCGCTAAGCGACCGATCGAGACAAGCTTCGAAGGCCCGCTCCTAGCGGGCCTTTTCTTTTCGAGCATGCGCCTTCGCTGCCGCCCAGCCTCACTCTCCTGGCAGATGCGTGACGATGAAGTCGACGACGGCGCGAACCGACGGCAGTTGCCCGCGCCGATGCGGCATCAACAGCGTCGTCGTCACGCTGCCTGCCTCCCAATCGGCAAGCACACGCACAAGACTTCCAGCCTCGATTGCCGCCCGACAGATCTTTCTCGGTAGCGCGGTGATGCCAAGACCGGAGACGGCGGCCTCGAGCAACACGTTGGATTCGTCTGCGAGGAACCGCGGCATGGGGCGCACCCTGACGACCACGCCCGCGTCGTTGCGCATCGTCCATCCCTCCGAGGTCAGGGAGGCCAGCAGCCCGTCGTGGCGCGAAAGGTCGCTCGGTTCGCGCGGGTGCCCGCGATTTTCCAGGTAGGCGGGCGCTGCCACGAGCAGGATGGCATCGTTTGCCACCCGCCGCTGCACCATGCCGGAATCGGGCAACGGTGCGAAGTGATCGCGCACTGCGATGTCGAAGCCCTCCTGCACCACATCGACGAAACGGTCCGTCGCGTGCAGCATCACCCGCATCTTGGGATAGGCCTGCGCCAGCGGCGGCAGCAGCCCCGCCAGCATCATCTGAGCCGTCGGCACAGAGGCGGTGATCCTCACCGTTCCGCTCGGTTCGGCAAGGCGCCCCTTGACGATGGCTTCGGCCGCTTCCGCCTCTATCAACATCGCCGAGGCATGCCGGTAGAAATCCTCGCCTATCTCCGTCACGGTGAAGCGACGCGAAGTTCGGTTGATCAGCCGGACACCAAGCGTCTTTTCCAACTCGGCCACGCGCTTGCTCAGCGTCGATTTCGGCACGTTCAGCGCCCGCGCCGCCGGCGCGAACCCCTTGTGATCGACCACATGGGCAAAGACGATGAAGTCGTTGAGATTGCGCATCGCGGGCCTCCAATGTCTACAAGCGTGGACGATACATCCACGTTTGCCCGTCTTACGCAATATCGTCCACGAAATTATCTCTTCCTCATCGAAGCCTGATATCGAAGGAAAAGACAATGGGTATCTATCAAAACAAGAAAGCCGTCGTCATCGGCGGCACGCATGGCATGGGTCTGGCGACGGTCGAGCGGCTCGTCGACGGCGGCGCCGAGGTGCTTCTGACCGGAAACAACGAAGAGAACCTCGCCCGGATCCAGCAGCGCTTCGGCGACCGCGTTCATGCGGTAAAGTCAGATATCGCCGATCTCGGCGAGATCGCTGTGCTCGGGGCGACGGTCGGGCAGAAACTGGGTTCGATCGATCTCCTGCACGTCAACGCCGGCACATCGCTGCTCGAGCCATTCGACCAGGTGACGGAGGCCTCCTACGATCGCCAGTTCACCATCAACACCAAGGGTGCCTTTTTCACCGTCCAGCGGCTGGCGCCTCTGATCCGCGACGGCGGCTCGATCGTCTTTACCTCGTCGGTTGCTGATGTCGGCGGCCATCCGGGAATGGCGGTCTATAGCGGCAGCAAGGCGGCGCTGATCTCGTTTGCCTCCGTCTTTGCCGCCGAGCTTCTGCCGCGCGGCATAAGGGTCAACTCGGTCAGCCCCGGCTTCATCGATACGCCGACCAAGGGCGTGGCGGGCGTCACCGACGCCGAACGTGCCGAGTTCAAGGCGCTCGGCGATGCGATCACCCCGATGGGCCGCAACGGCACGGCGGACGAAGTCGCCCGCGCCGTGCTGTTCCTCGCCTTCGATGCCACCTTCACCACCGGCGCACGCCTCACCGTCGACGGTGGCCTCGGCCAGCAATTGTCGCCGGCGGCCTGAAGCGGGCCAGAGCGGGGAACCAGGAGCGGAGAATCACGATGTCCAAATCCATCGCCATCATCGGCCTCGGCGCCATGGGCACGGCACTTGCCAAAACCCTCATCGACGCGGGCAACACCGCCACCGTCTGGAACCGTACGTCCGCGCGGGCCGACGCGCTGGTTGCCCGCGGCGCTCGCCGGGCAGCAACGGTCACCGAAGCCATTGCGGCCAGCGATATCCTCATCCTATGCCTCACCGACTACGCCGCCGTCGAAACGACGCTGGCAGATGTCGGCCCCATGCTCGCAGGCAAGACCGTCATCAACCTCACCAACGGTCGCCCGGATGAAGTCCGGGCGGTCGCGGCCCGCCTTGAAGCGTACGGCGCACGCTATCTCGACGGAGGAATCATGGCGACGCCGCCGATGATCGGCACACCGGATGCCTTCATTCTCTGTAGTGGCAGCGCCGATGCTTTCGAAAAAACCAGGGAGCAATTGGCCGCCTTCGGCCAGAGCCACTATCTCGGCGAGGATCCTGTTCTCGCCGCGGTCAGCGACCTCGCCTTGCTGTCGGCGATGTACGGTCTCTTCGGCGGCTATCTGCACGCAACGGCGCTCGCCGGCAGCGTCGGCTTCACCGCGAAGCAGTTCCTGCCGCTGGTCGAGCCCTGGCTTGCCGCGATGATGACGGCGCTGCCTGATTATGCCGAACGGATCGACAGCGGCGACCACGCCCGCGACGTGATGTCGAACCTCTCAATGCAGTCGGTGGCGATCACCAACATCGTTGCCGCAAGCCGCAGCCTGGGCATCGATCCGGCCTTCATGGAGCCGATCGAAAGGCTGGCAAAGAAGCGCCTCGCCGCCGGCTTTGGCGGCGACGAGGCCTCCGGCCTCATCGAGGCGATACGGGGCAAATAGAGGGCGGCCCCAGCGGTCCGGATGCAAGCGCACGCCGATGATGCTCGCCAGCGCGCCGCAAGCAAACAACAAGCAGATGGCCCGCGGTCGAAACGCCGCGGGCCATCTGCTTGTTGTTGACCCTCGGCCACCCTTCGCGCATCCTCACCGCAACTGGAGGTGACGATGATTACAGGTCCACAGTGCCGCGCCGCCAGGGCGCTGATCGAAATTTCGCGCGAAATGCTTTCAAGCTTTTCCGGCGTCGACGAGGAGACGATCCTCAAGTTCGAGCGCAAGCTAGAGAAACCCGGCGACGCCGTGATCCTCTCGTTGAAGCATGCGCTCGAAAATGCCGGCGCGGTGTTTCTGCCGGAGGGCGAACGCGGCATCGGCGTACGGCTGAAGTTCACCCGCTCAGAGGCCCGCCGCCTCTCGATCCTCGAAAGCGAGGGTGGCATCGTTGGCGACGACGAGGTTCCCGGCGCCTGAGAATGAAACCTGATTTCAAGGCCTTAGCCGGCTGACTTGAATCAGTATGGCCAACGGTTGAATCGGTTTACGAACGAAAAAACCCGCCGTTGCCGGCGGGTTCTTTTTTTGAAAGACGGTCGCCCCCGCTTACTTGCAGGCGGCGCAGAAACGCTGGATTCGGCGGCAGGCTTCCTCGAGCTGGGCTTCCGAGGTCGCATAGGAGATGCGGAAGTTCGGGCCGAGGCCGAAGGCCGAACCGTGGACGACGGCGACGCCTTCGGATTCCAGCAGTTCCGACACGAAGTCTTCGTCCGTCTCGATGACCTTGCCCGACGGCGCGGTCTTGCCGATCAGGCCGGCGCAGGACGGATAGACGTAGAAGGCGCCTTCGGGCGTCGGGCACGAAATGCCCTTGGCCTGGTTCAGCATCGACACGACGAGATCGCGGCGGCCTTCGAAGATCTTCTTGTTTTCGGGAATGAAGTCCTGCGTGCCGTTCAACGCCTCGACGGCCGCCCACTGGGCGATCGAGGTGGCGCCCGAGGTCTGCTGGCCCTGGATCATGTCCATGGCCTTGATCAGCTGCAGCGGGCCGGCGGCGTAGCCGATGCGCCAGCCGGTCATGGCATAGGCCTTGGAGACGCCGTTCATCGTCAGCGTGCGGTCATAGAGACCGGGCTCGACTTCGACCGGGGTCGCGAACTTGAAGTCGCCATAGGTCAGGTGCTCGTACATGTCGTCGGTGAGGATCCAGACATGCGGGTGCTTCATCAGCACGTCGGTCAGCGCCTTCAGCTCGGCATGGCTGTAGGCGGCACCCGACGGGTTGGACGGCGAGTTGAAGATGAACCACTTGGTCTTCGGCGTGATCGCCTTGTCCAGATCTTCGGCCTTGAGCTTGAAGTTGTTTTCCTGCTTGGTCGAAACCGTCACCGGCGTACCACCGCACAGCGCCACCATTTCCGGGTAGGAAACCCAGTAGGGTGCAGGGATCACGACTTCATCGCCGGCGTTCAGGGTCGCCATGAAGGCGTTGAAAAGAATCTGCTTTCCGCCGGTGCCGACGATCGTCTGGGCGGCGGTGTAGTCGAGGTTGTTCTCGCGCTTGAACTTCTTGGCGATCGCTTCGCGCAGTTCCGGAATGCCGGAGACCGGCGTGTACTTCGTCTCGCCGCGGTTGATCGCGTCGATGGCGGCCTTCTTGATATTGTCGGGCGTGTCGAAGTCCGGCTCACCGGCGCCAAGGCCGATGACATCGCGGCCTTTCGCTTTCAGCTCACGGGCTTTCTGCGAAACGGCGATGGTGGCGGAAGGCTTTACACGGGAAAGGGCATCGGCAAGGAAGGCCATGGGTGAAGGTCCTGATCGTTTCGAGACGAGGTGATCGCTACGGAACGAAAAGGCAGGCTCCATAGCGGTTAGGTCTATGTCGAAAGACGCCCGGTCTTGCAAGCGCCGGATAGGCAAAAACGCCGGAAACGCGGGCAAAAAGCGTCACCATGACAAAGTTTCATGAATGCGATCAGCATCGTCGATCGGAGGTCGCGATACCGAGCGATGCATCACCGTCCGTCGAGCGCCGACAAAACGGATTGTGGCACCCGTTCGAACGGCCACGAAACGTAACGGCCAGAAACGGTTGGTGATCGCGATTTATTCAAAAAAATCAGCGCAATCCCGCAATTTTTCAAATGCCATAATTTAGCCACCACAACTGTCGCGGAACGCCGCAATTCCGTCCAGCAACAGCCGGTTTCCGGGCATTTCCTTCGATGATCCGAACACATTCGCATTACGGGGGTTATGCAATGTTTCTCGACGACGAAATCGCTTCCATGAAGACACGGCAGAACGAAGCACGCTGGGGCATGTACCTGGCGCTCGCGGCCCTTGCCGCCTGCATCCTGATGTTCATCGGCCTGATGACCCAGGCGACCGCGCAAACTGCTGATGCCAAGCCGCGGCAGCTGGCGGGCTACGTTCGCCCCAACGACATCGGCACCGGCGCCCTGCTCTTTCCGTCGAAGGAGCCGGGCTATTTCGTCGAGGCGCCGCGCCTTGCGACCGACGTTCAGATCGACGTCAACGGCCCGATCATGCGCACCCGCGTCACCCAGCGCTTCGAGAACCCGAGCAAGGGCTGGGTTGAGGGCACCTATGTCTTTCCCCTGCCCGAGGATTCGGCCGTCGACACGCTGAAGATGCAGATCGGCGACCGCTTCATCGAGGGTGAGATCAAGGCGCGTGAGGCGGCCAGGGAGATTTACGAGCAGGCAAAGGCCGAGGGCAAGAAGGCAGCGCTTCTCGAACAGCAGCGCCCGAACATCTTCACCAACCAGGTCGCCAATATCGGTCCCGGCGAAACGGTCGTCGTGCAGATCGAGTACCAGAGTGCGGTCCGCCAATCGAACGGCCTCTATTCGCTGCGTTTCCCCATGGTCGTGGCGCCGCGCTACAACCCGCAGCCGATCGTTCAGACCGTCGATCTCGACAGCCGCACCGGTTATGCCGTCAGCGACCCGGTCCCCGACCGCGAGAAGATCGAAGCGCCAGTCCTCGACCCCAAAGAGAACGCCAGGATCAACCCCGTCACACTGACGGTGAACCTCAAGGCCGGCTTCCCGCTCGGCGAAGTGAAATCAGGCTACCACGACGTCGATATCGCCAATCTTGACGATCTCAGCCGCCGCGTGACGCTGAAGGGCGACAGCGTGCCTGCCGATCGCGACTTCGAGCTCACCTGGAAGGCGATCGAGGGCAAGAGCCCCTATGCCGGCCTGTTCCGCGAAACGGTCGGCGGCAAGACCTATCTGCTCTCGTTTGTCACCCCGCCGGCAGCAGCAAACGAGGCTGACGCCAAGCCGGTCAAGCGCGAGATCGTCTTCGTCATCGACAATTCCGGCTCCATGGCCGGCCCGTCGATGGAGCAAGCCAAGGAGAGCCTGGCGCTCGCGATCTCCAGACTGAAGCCCGAGGACCGTTTCAACGTCATCCGCTTCGACGACACCATGTCGGTGCACTTTCCCGAGCTGGTCGAAGCGACACCGGACAAGCGGGAGGACGCAATCGCCTATGTGCGCGGCCTGACAGCCGATGGCGGCACCGAGATGCTGCCAGCGCTGGAAGCGGCCCTCCGCACGCAAGGATCGGTACAGCCCGGCGCGCTTCGCCAGGTGGTCTTCCTGACCGACGGCGCGATCGGCAACGAGACGCAGCTTTTCGAGGAGATCCAGAAGAACCGCGGCGAGGCTCGCGTCTTCACCGTCGGCATCGGCTCTGCTCCGAACAGCCACTTCATGACCAAGGCGGCCGAATATGGCCGCGGCACCTTCACGCTGATCGGCTCGGAGAGCGAGGTCGCCGCGCGCATGGGCGAGCTTTTCACCAAGCTCGAGAGCCCCGCAATGACCGATATCGCCGCGAGCTTCGAGGGCGCCTCGGCGAGCGACATCACCCCCAACCCGATGCCCGATCTTTATCGCGGCGAGCCTGTGGTGCTGACGGCCGAACTCGACGGCACCGCACCCGAAGGCAAGCTGCAGATCCTCGGCAAGGCCGGCGACCAACCCTGGCGGGTGGAGATGGACATCGCCAAGGCCTCGACCGGCAAAGGCATCGCCAAGCTCTGGGCGCGCCGCAAGATCGACGACCTCGAGGCGAGCGCGTCGACGATCGCCGACCCCGCGACCCTCGACAAGCGGATCGAGACGGTGGCACTTGCCCACCATCTGGTCTCCCGCGTGACCAGCCTCGTTGCCGTCGACGCGACGCCGTCGCGGCCCGCCAGCGAGAACCTGAGCGAAACGAAGCTGCCGCTCAATCTCCCCGCCGGCTGGGACTTCGGAAAGGTCTTCGGCGAAGCCCCTGTCGAGACTGTCCCCGGCAAAGTCGACGAACGTGACGCCGCGCTCGAAAGCCGAACCAAGCTTGCGATGGTCACGGCCGACCGCATGCTGGCCGCACCGACGGCGCGGGCGGCAGGTCTGCTCGCGGAAGCCAACAACCAGGTCGCCCTGCCGCAGACGGCAACGGAGGCCGACAAGCAGATCCTGATCGGCCTGATGCTGCTCGTCTTCGCTCTGCTTGCCGGCACGACCTTTGTCTACTGGCGGGCGCCGATCGCCGCCGTCGTGCTTGCCGGAGTGCGCCGCCGTGGCCGCTGACAAGAATCAGTCCGAGCCACGGCCGGGCTTTCTCGCCCGCCTCTCGGCGGTCGAAACGATCGTGCTCGCGATCATCTCGCTCATTGCCCTTGCCGGTCTGCTTCTGATCGGCAAGGGCTTCTACATGAAGGCCAAGGCCGAGGTCTCGCAGGTGCTTCTGAAGCGTACCTTCGAGGCGCAACTGCACGGCAATCCCGACGGCAAGCCCTGGCCCTGGGCCGATTTTCAGACAGCCGCGGAAATCTCGGCGCCACGGATCAACCGCTCGGCGATCGTGCTCCAAGGCGCAAGCGGCGAAGCGCTGGCCTTCGGGCCCGCCTGGCTGACGACGACGCCGCTCCCCGGCGACGAAGGTACCTCGGTCATCGCCGCCCATCGCGACACGCATTTTCGCTGGCTGAAGGAGGTCAACCCCGGCGACCTTCTGGTGCTGACCCGCAAGGACGGCCGCCGCTTCCTGTTTAGGGCCGGCGAAAGCCGGGTTGCCCGCTGGGACGAAAGCGGCATCAACGCGTCCGCCAGCGGCCACCATCTGGCGCTCGCCACCTGCTGGCCCTTCGACGCGATCGAGCAGGGACCGATGCGCTACATCGTCGATGCAGAACTCATCGGCGAACAGCGTCCGGTACCGCTGACGACGGGCTCGATCTCGAAATAAACCGCTTTTGATCGGATGTGACTTGAACCGCTCCGTCGATCGCCCCAGCTTGCCTGCTGAACGAGTCGGTGTGGGAGAAACGGAATGGGGCATACGGGCGCTGGAACATCGGGACGGGCGGGCAAACGGTCGCGTGCGGTCGGAATCCTGGCCGTGTCCGTTGCGCTGGCAACGTTTGCTCCTCCGAGCGCCGGGGCACAGGATGCCCGCGAGTTTCCGAGCGAGCACGGTAGCGTGCGTGTCGAGACACTCGCGACCGGGCTTGAACACCCCTGGTCCGTCGAGGCACTCCCCGATGGCGGCCTGATCGTCAGCGAGCGGCCGGGTCGGCTGCGGATCCTGCGCGACGGCAAGCTCTCGAAACCGCTGACGGGCGTGCCCGAGGTCGCCGAGCGTGGCCAGGGCGGCCTGCTCGACATCGCGCTCGATCCCCGTTTTGCAGAAACCCGGACGCTCTACTTGACGATGGCCGCCAACGGCAAGGGCGGCTACGGCACCGTCGTCGTACGGGCAAAGCTCGCCGCCGACGGAACCGGGCTTATCGACGTCAAGGAGCTCTTCCGGATGAGCAAGTTTACCGGCAAGGGCCAGCATTTCGGCTCGCGCATCGCAATCGCTCCCGATGGCAGCCTTTTCTTCGGCATCGGCGATCGCGGCGAAGGCGACCGGGCGCAGGACCCGCGCGATCATGCCGGCGCCATCCTGCATATCAATGCCGACGGCAGCGTTCCCGGATCGAACCCTTATCGCGGCGGCACCGGCGGCCTGCCGGAGATCTGGTCGAAGGGCCACCGCAATCCTCAAGGGATCGCCTTCGATCCGAAGGACGGCACGCTTCTGACGGTCGAGCACGGCGCGCGCGGCGGCGACGAGATCAACAATCCGAAGCCCGGCCACAATTACGGCTGGCCCGTCATTACCTACGGCAAGGACTATTCCGGCGCCGAGATCGGCGAAGGCACGGCGAAAGAAGGCCTCGATCAGCCGCTCTTCTATTGGGATCCCTCGATCGCGCCTGGCGCGCTTGCCGTCTATCGCGGCGAGATGTTTCCCGAATGGGATGGCGATCTTCTGGTGGCGGCGCTGAAGTACCAGTTGCTCGCCCGGCTCGAACGCGACGACAGCGGCGCGATCGGCTCCGAGGAGCGGCTGTTCGACGGCGAATTCGGCCGCATCCGGGACGTCGTCGTGGCACCCGACGGCGCCTTGCTTATGGTGACGGACGAGGAAGACGGCGCCGTGCTCAGGGTCTCCAAGGCGGCGACGCAATAGCCGGCGCGCGCCGCACGTTCACGATAGCCGATCGCGAACCTCGCGCCGGAACATGAATTTCAGCCCGGACCAGACGGCATCGACCGCGCAAACCTTCACGTCGACAAGGCCGAGCGGCAGGAAGATTTCGCGCAAAACGTCCTCGGTCAGTGTCGTCGGCCGCTTCGACGCCTTCTTTGGCCAAGAGACCCACAGCATGCCGTCCGGCTTCAATCTCGCAGCCAGCTTCGGCGCGAGCTCTTCCAAAACCGATCGCTCCGTTTCGAACACATGCGCATAGTCAATGTCGCGCGCGGCCACGGTGCCGATCTCGGTCTCGCTGGCCCGAAAGCCGGAAAAACCGCTGATCGCATCGAGCCCGGCTGGAACCCCGAGAAGCAGGGCCCGCTGCCCGTCTTTCAGCCCCAGCTTGCGCCCGAGCGGCGTGCCTGAATAGCCGGCATCGCTCATGGTCGCCGATCTCCGATGGGTGATAGGAGCTGAGCCCCCTCCTCGGCGCCCTCTCCCGGCACCGTGTCTCCGGCCGTTTCCATCGACAACAACTCCGCCCAACCGTGGCGACGATGAGCCTTGCCCGGCGAAAACGCAACTGCTAGACGCGCCTGTCCGAGGAGAGAACGACATGTCGCGCATTCAGGCCAATCTGCTGCTTTTGATTTCAGGCGCCATCTGGGGCGCCGGCTTCGTTGCACAGTCGACGGCGATGGATGCGATCAGCCCGCTGTGGTTCATCGCGCTTCGTTTTGCGATCGCGACACTGGTCGCCATGCCCTTGGCCATCATCGAAACGAAACGCGCGGCCGAACCGATCAAGCTGACGACCGTGCGCAATTTCATCTTCATCGGCCTGGCGCTCTTTGCCGGCGCCGTGACGCAGCAATTCGGCCTGCTCGACACCAGCGTCACCAATTCCGGCTTCCTCACCGGTCTCTACGTCGTCTTCGTCCCGGTCTTGACGGTGATCTTCTTGCGCCGCAAGCCGCATTGGGTGATCTGGCCGGGGGCGTCGATGGCACTGTTCGGCATTTTCCTCTTGAGCGGCGGCACGCTGTCGACGCTGACGGGTGGCGACTACCTGACCGTGGTCTGCGCCCTGTTCTGGGCGGTGCAACTGCTGCTCATCGGCCTGTTTGCCCCAAGCAGCGGCCGGCCGATGCTGCTGTCGATGACGCAATTCGCCGTCTGCGCCGTGCTCGGCTTCGCCCTCGCCGTCACGACCGAGCCGCTGAGCTTCGCTGCCATAGAGGGCGCGCTCTTCGAGATCCTCTATGCCGGCATCTTTTCGAGCGGCCTTGCCTTCATTCTTCAGGTCGTCGGGCAGCGCTACACCACGGCGCCGCAGGCTGCGATCTTCCTGTCGAGCGAAGCACTCTTTGCCGCCCTCTTCGGCGTTCTCCTGCTTGGCGAAGTCATCACCCCGATCGGTTATGCCGGCTGCGCCATCATCTTTGCCGCCATGCTGACGGTAGAGATCGTGCCGGAACTGACGAAGGGCCGCCGCGCCGCAGCACCTGCCTGAGGGCTCCTCAAGAAACTATAGGCACCCCACCGCCAAGACGCTGGACTGAGGCTTTACTTGCTGTTGTTCAGGCAATAGGCCCGTTGCTTCGCAACGAAGGCGTAGCTTTGCCCTGCGTTTTCGACCCGGCCCGAGAGCTCTGGATTTTCTGCAAGAAATCTACGTAAGAAACCGCCGACGTGAGAAGCCTCAAACATATCAGGGAGTTGCCGACGGCACGCATCCCAGGCGATTGGCCTGCTTTACGCGCCGCGCACGAGGAATCGGCGAAAACCACTCAATTTTGCAGCAATTGTTTTCAAAAAGCTGTGATTTCAACAGCTTGCGATATATTTTGCGCAACGCCCCACAAAGCCGCAAATGACCGATTTTTGAGCAATGACAAGACGCAATACCAATCCCGAAAAGTTTTGCTTGCCAATTCAAAATAAACCCATCAATCTTACTTTCGTTCGGGCAATCTGCGAACATGGGAAGATCTTGAAATAAAAGCGGGCCGGAGACGCAAAAACTCCGGGCGGCCAGACCGATGGGAAGCAGAGATGCGGCCCTTCCAATGGCTGGCTGCGGTAACCAGGACCCTTTCCTCAAACGTCGAGAACTGCCTGCCAACGCCCATCCGGGCACATTGCAATGCTACCCGTCCGTCAAACGGGTGGAGAGAAAAGGACCTGACGCATGGCCGAAACTGGCACTGTAAAATTCTTCAACACCGACAAGGGCTTTGGTTTCATCAAGCCTGACAACGGTGGTGCAGATATCTTCGTACACATTTCCGCGGTCCAGGCTTCCGGCCTGACCGGTCTGACGGAAAACCAGAAGGTAAGCTTCGACACCGAACCGGATCGCCGCGGCAAAGGCCCGAAGGCGGTCAACCTGCAGATCGCCGGCTAACGCCGTTATCTGCTGACAGATTCCAGTTGAAGCCCGGCATTCTTGCCGGGTTTTTTTGTTCAGGCTCGGTTCAGTTTGGCCGCGTTAACCTTCCTCCATCATGAAGGCCGGGTTGATCCGGTCCATGCGAAGGATTGAAGCCAAATGAACAAGTTCATCAAAGCCGCCGTTCTCTCGATCGCCGCAGCCGCTATGGTCATCCCGACCTTTGGCGCCGCCGAGGCAGGCGGCAGGCATCACCACAATAATGACGATGCATGGGCAGCTGGTGCAGCAGGTCTCGTTGCCGGCGCTCTGATCGGCGGCGCGATCGCTTCGCAGCCGCGTTACAACGGCGGCTACAACGAGCGCGTCTACATCGATCCGGAACCGGAATACGACTATTACGAGCCGCGTCCGGCCTACCGCCCTCGCCCGGTCTACCAGGCACGCCCTGTCGTCGTCGACAGCTATGGTGGCGGTTACCGCTCGCTCGAGCCCTGGACCCCGTCCTGGTACCGTTACTGCGCGCAGCGTTACCGCTCGTTCAACCCGGATAGCGGCACCTTCCGCGGCTACGACGGCCGCAGCTACTTCTGCACCGCCGGCTAATCAGGTTCGGCGTAAGAATCGAAAAGCCCATGTCTTGATAGAGACATGGGCTTTTTTCGTGAGCGTGTGTGGTGGCTCAGAGCCCGCGCAGATAAGGATTGGTGCGGCGCTCCTCGCCGATCTGACCACCCGGGCCATGTCCGCAGATGAAGCCGACGCTATCGCCGAGCGGCAGGATCTTGTCGCGGATCGAATCGAGCAATTGCTGGTGATTGCCGCCGGGCAGGTCCGTGCGGCCGATCGAGCCGTGGAAGAGCACGTCGCCGACATGGGCGAAGTTCTGCGCCCGGTTGAAATAGACGACGTGTCCCGGCGCATGGCCCGGGCAATGCAGGACTTCGAAGACATGGTCGCCGAAGGAGACCGTGTCGCCTTCTTCGAGCCAGCGATCGGGAATGACGTTCTGAACCTTCATCGCCAGACCGAAGCGCTCCGCCTGGCTTTCGAGCCTTTCGAGCAGCGGCAGGTCGTCCTTGTGCGGACCGATGATTTCGAGCCCGAGGGCGTCCTTCAGTTCCTTGGCGCCGCCGGCATGGTCGATATGGCCGTGGGTGATCCAGATCGCCTTCAGCGTGATGCCGTTTTCGCGGATGGTCTGCAGGATGAGATCGACGTCGCCGCCGGGATCGACGATCACGCCTTCCTTGGTCTCGCTGTCGAACAGCACGGTGCAGTTCTGCTCGAAATGGGTAACCGGGATGATGCCCGCCTGTAACATGCGCGTGTGCCTCTCTAGAGCATGTCGCGCAAAAATTTGGGAGCGGTATTGCGATAACGACATGCGACAAATCCAGAACCTAAAGCGTAGGAAGCGAATCTGGAAGATCGCAACGCGCTCTAGGATCTCGTCATCTTCCTATAGCGGCAATTGGCGGCGGTGACAGCGCCAATCAGCGAAGCGAGGCTATTTGCGGTGCAGACAGCTGCTGGGGTGCCGGCCACTGCACGGTGGTCATCAGCAGCGCCGAAATCGCGATCTCCGCGGCGACGACGATCCGAACGACCGGCTTCAGGCTGCGCGCGGCGGCGTTGTTCTGATTCGGCTGAGCATTCTGCATTTTGTCCCTCTCCCGTTGCCTGTTCTCCTGGCGTGTCCTGCCCTCGGCAACGGCTGGAGAATGTCACAGCGTCACATTTCGTGACGTTCCCGGGGGAACATCCGCGCGCTTGCTGGCGTTTGGCCCTCGTCAATATAAGGAGAAACACGATGGTGAAGCTTACCCGCCCCCTGTTGCGAGCCGCTGCGGCCGCGGGTTTGGTGTTGGCGATCGGTACGCCGTCCGCCTTTGCAGCCATGACCGCGACCACGGTGACGGACCTTAACATCCGCACAGGTCCGGGCCCTCAATATCCGACAGTCGGCCTTGCGACCCGCGGTAGCACCGCGGTTATCGACGGCTGCATCGAAGGCAGCAAGTGGTGCCGCATTGACGTCGGCGGCGTGCGCGGCTGGGTCTATTCCCAGTATCTGACGACGGATCTTGGCGGTTCTGCCGTCGTGGTCCAGGAGCGCCGGTCCGACCTGGCCATTCCGGCCGTCACCTACGAAGTGCAGCCCAATGACCCCGTGATCGTCAGCAGCGGCGACGAATTGATCGGCCCGGTCGAACAGATCGACCCGATCGTGCCGCCGGAAAATGTGCGGACCTACGTCACGTCCAACCCCGGCGAGACCGTCTATCTCGATGGTGAAGTCGTCGTCGGTGCCGAACTGCCACAGACCGTGGCCGTTCAACGCGTTCCCGACTACAGCTACGACTATGTCAGCATCAACGGCCAGCCCGTTCTGGTCGAGCCGGCAACGCGACGCATCGTCTACGTCTATCGCTAACAATCGAGACCCCCGGCAATCGTTCGGTTGCCGGGGGTTCCCGACGTGCCTGCATTACCCTCCCTCGCTCTCCCGACGGCACGAATCATGCGCGGCAAGGTCATTCCCTCCAGCCGCCCCCGCCGCCGGCTTCGTTTTCCCGCTTTGCCTGTAAGAGGTTGCCTCTGCCTAAAATCGAGCCATTTCAATTGGCTACGAAGCGGGCGCCGCAACGTCATTTCACTCAAATTGACAATAATCCGGAATAGGCTTCAACCTATTGATGCCGGCTCATCGGCTTTTAGTGGCGCGTCCACGACGAGCCACGACACGGAGGGATCAATGGAAGCATTAATGCCTATCATTACCCAATTGATCGCGGGGGCCGCCGGCGGGAACGCGGCCAGCGCAGTGTTGAAGCAGCAGGCATTCGGTGTCGTCGCACGGACCATCGTCGGCGCCATTGGAGGCCTTGGCGGCGGGTTCCTCATTCAGATGCTCGGCGGAGAAGCAGCCGCGACCGGTCTCGCCATGCAAGCCATCGGCGGCCTTGTCGGCGGCGGCGTACTGAGCGGAATCGTCGGGCAATTCTTGGGGAAGACCGCCTAATTCTGCGATCATATCCGTAGCAAGACAAAAGGCGGCCCGGGGGCCGCCTTTTCTGCTTTCGAGAGCATTCCGGATGCCGTTACTCGGCTGCCGCGGCAACCGGATAGACTTCCTTCATGTAGTCGTTCATCAGCGTTTCGCAGATCGTCGCCGGCGTGAAGCGGTAAGGACCGATTTCGGAAACCGGCGTCACTTCGGCGGCCGAGCCGGTGAGGAAGCATTCGCTGAAACCGGACAGTTCCTCCGGCATGATCGCCCGCTCGACCACTTCATAGCCGCGGCGCTTGGCAAGCTCGATCACCGTGCGACGGGTGATGCCGTCGAGGAAGCAATCCGGCACCGGCGTGTGGATGACGCCGTCCTTGACGAAGAAGATGTTGGCACCGGTCGCTTCGGCCACGCGGCCGCGGTAATCCAGCATCATCGCGTCCGCATAGCCCTTGGCCTCGGCCGCATGCTTGGAGATGGTGCAGATCATGTAGAGGCCGGCGGCTTTCGACTTCGAAGGTGCCGTCTGCGGATCCGGGCGGCGATATTCTGCGATATCGAGCCGGATGCCCTTGAGCTTTTCGGCCGGGTTGAAATAGCTGCCCCACTGCCAGATGGCGATGGCGACGTTGATGCGGTTGTTCTGCGCCGAAACGCCCATGCTCTCGCTGCCGCGCCAGGCGATCGGCCGCACATAGGCCTCGGAGAAGCCCTGACGCTTCAGAAGCTCGACGCTGGCTGCGTCCAGTTCTTCCACCGAATAAGGGATCTTGAAGCCGAGGATTTCGGCGGACTGATGCAGGCGCTGGTTGTGCTCGGTCAGCTTGAAGATGCGCCCGCCATAGGCGCGCTCGCCCTCAAAGACCGCGCTGGCATAGTGCAGGCCGTGGGTCAGCACGTGAATCTTGGCATCCTTCCACGCGACGAACTCGCCGTTGAACCAGATCTGTCCGTCCAACTGATCAAAAGGAACCGCTGCCATGGTGTCATCCTCCGGCGCATGCGCGCCATTCTTAGTTGATTATCGCCCTGCTTTCAGTCTATCGGCAAACTGATTGAGGGAAAATTCAATTTCGTGATTTTGGATTTGCGATCGGAACGGCACGGCATATCCTTTCAGATGTTGCCAACGCCAAATGTCTCGCTTACCGAGCATGGACGCTAATGCTATGGTAAAAATATGTCAACAAAGCTGACATATTTTTTCGAATGTTTCGCAAGTTGCAATCAGGCTGAAAGGAAATGACCGCGTGGCCGGCCAATCCAAAGAGAACACCCGGTATCTGAACGATGCCGCCGCCGATGACGATACGATCGATTTCGAGATCATCGAGCTGCTCTTCTTCGCCTATCGCGACTTCACCTCCGACCCGGATGCGATCCTGGAAAAGAGCGGCTTCGGACGGGCGCACCACCGCGTCGTGCACTTTGTCGACCGCGAGCCGGGCATGACAGTCGCCGACCTCCTGGACACGCTGAAGATTACCAAGCAGAGCCTTGCCCGGGTGCTGAAGCAACTGATCGACTCCGGGTATATTCGCCAGGAAACCGGCCCTGAAGACCGGCGCCAGCGGATGCTCTACACGACGGAAGAAGGCCAGGCACTGGCGCGTGCGCTTGCCGAGCCACAGTCCCGCCGCATAGCCGATGCATTGGCAAGAACCGGTCCGGGCGCGCGCGAAACGGTCAAGCGCTTTCTCGCCGGGATGAAGAACAACGCCGCAGACTGACGCCCGCCGTAGCGCGGGTCTGACCTGCAACTTGGGAAGCGTGGAATGACGACAAAAGCGACTGTCTCGGACGATGCGGCTCACCTTCTGGTCGTTGACGACGACCGGCGCATCCGCGATCTGCTCAACCGCTACCTGGTCGAACAGGGTTTTCGCGTGACGACCGCGTCCGATGCGGACGAAGCCCGACGCAAGCTCGTCGGCCTCGACTTCGACCTTCTGATCGTCGACGTGATGATGCCCGGCGAAAGCGGCATTTCGCTCACCCAGAGCCTCAGGCAAATCAAGACCGTGCCGATCCTGATGTTGACGGCGCTGGCGGAATCCAACTCCCGCATCGAGGGTCTCGAGGCCGGCGCCGACGATTATCTGTCGAAGCCCTTCGACCCGCGCGAACTGGTGCTGCGCATCAACAACATCCTGCGCCGCAACCAGCCGGCCCAGGCCCCCAAGGTCGACCAGGTGATCTTCGGTCCCTACACCTTCTCGGTGGTGCGCAAGGAGCTGCGTCGTGGCGCCGATCACATCCGCCTGACGGACCGCGAGCAGGAGATCATGACACTCTTTTCGCAACGTGCCGGCGAAACCATCCCGCGCCACGAGTTGATCGGCGACGATGCCGAAGTCGGCGAGCGCACGATCGACGTGCAGATCAACCGCCTGCGCCGCAAGATCGAGGACGACCCGTCCAACCCCGTCTGGCTGCAGACGGTGCGCGGCATCGGCTACCGGCTGAGCGTGGACTGAAATGGCAGCCTTTCCGATGAGCGCGGCAAACCATGGCAAGCTTTGACGGCATAGAGCACGGCGCATCCGGGGCGAACGACAATGCCTGGAGGCGGTTCACCCGCTGGCTGCGCCGTCGCCTGCCCATGGGGCTTTACGCCCGCTCGCTGCTGATCGTCATCATTCCCATGGTGCTTCTGCAGTCGGTGGTCGCCTTCATCTTCATGGAGCGCCACTGGCAGCTGGTGACGCAGCGCCTGTCGGCCGCCGTCACCGGGGACATTGCCGCGATCGTCGATCTTATCGACACCTTCCCTGCCGACCGCGACATCTCCGAGATCATCCGCATCGCCCGCGATCAGCTCGATCTCAGCATCTCCGTGGACCCGCCCGGCGAACTGCCGCCGCCGCGCCCCAGCCCCTTCTTCGAAATCCTCGACCAGATCCTCGGCGAAGAGATTTCCAACCAGGTCCGCCGCCCCTTCTGGATCGATACGGTCGGCAACTCCAAGCTCGTCGAGATCCGCATCAAGCTCGATGACGGCCGCATCCTGCGCGTCTATGCCCGGCGCAACCAGGCCTACGCTTCCAACACCCACATCTTCCTCGTCTGGATGGTGGCGGCCTCGCTGGTGCTGCTGACGATCGCGGTGCTCTTCCTGCGCGGCCAGATCCGCCCGATCCTGGCCTTGACCAAGGCGGCCGAAAGCTTCGGCAAGGGCCAGAAGATCGACGACTTCGCGCCGCGCGGCGCCGATGAAATCCGCCGCGCCGGCCTCGCCTTCATCCAGATGCGCGAGCGCATCGAACGCCAGATCGAGCAGCGCACCGCGATGCTGACTGGCGTCAGCCACGATCTTCGAACCATCCTCACCCGCTTCAAGCTGCAGCTGGCGCTTGCCGGCAACAACCCCGATCTCGAAGGCCTGAACCAGGACGTCGATGACATGCAGAACATGCTGGAAGGCTATCTGGCCTTCGCCCGCAGCGAAGCGGAGGAGGACGTCGGCCAGCTGAAACTCAGCGACCTGATGACCCGGCTCGCCGCTGAAGCCGAACTGCTCGGCAAGACCCTGACCACATCCATCGAGGGGGAAGACGATATCCGCGTGCGGCCAAACGCCTTCACCCGTCTCGTCGCCAACATCGCCTCGAACGCCTACCGCTACGCCAACACTGTCAAGATCGATGCGCGCCACAGTGCCAAGTGGCTCACCATCACCGTCGACGATGACGGCCCAGGTATTCCCGAACGTTCGCGCGAGGATGTGTTCAAGCCGTTCTTCCGCCTCGACGAAGCCCGCAATCTCGACAGTTCCGGCACCGGCCTCGGGCTGGCGATCGCCCGCGATATCGCCCGCAGCCACGGGGGCAACGTCACGCTTGGCGACAGCCCGCTCGGCGGCCTCAGGGCAACGGTGCGCGTCCCGGCTTGACGTTCCCGCGCGGGCGGGCCACTTCTGGCCACGAATGGGCTAAGGGGAACGGGCCATGGTAGACGCCATCGATTGGGCTGACTGGGAGCGACGGCTGGCCGAACTCTGGGCAACCTTCGACCCGACAGATAGCGACGCCTTTATCGCCCGCATCGATGCCCTTGCCGCCGAACTGCCGGCAGGACATGCCATCGGATTGTTCGAAAGAGCCTCGGCGCAGGATTCGACCGGCCATGAGATGAAGGCGGAGCCGCTCTACCGGCAGGCGCTGGAAAACGGTCTTCAGGGAATTCGCCGCCGACGGGCCACCATCCAGCTCGCCAGCACCCTGCGCAATCTCGGCCGCGCCAAAGAAGGTGTCGCCCTGCTCACCGCCGAGCGGGACAAGCCATCGGACGAACTCGACGATGCGGTCGTCGCCTTCCTGGCGCTCTGCCTCGTCGATACTGGCCAGGCGCAACAGGCGGCCGCGCTCGCGCTCGCCAGCCTGTCACGGCACCTCCCCCGCTACAACCGCTCACTCAAGCGCTACGCCGAGATGCTGTTGCCGGAGAGTTGAGCCCGTCAGCGCTGGTAGATCGACGTCAGGCCGCGTCGTTCGTTGAAACGGTGCCAGGCGTCGATACGGCGCGGATGACGGGCGCGCATGACATCGAGCGGCGCGAGCAGTCGGCCGCCGCGGCCAAGGGCGGCATCGAGGATCTCGATGATGCGGCGATTCGGCCAGGGCTTGCGGGTGATCGTCAAGAGCGCCCGGAAGGCTTCGTCCTCTCGTCCCGCGCCAAGCTGATGCGCAATCAGACCATAGGCAAAGGCCGTCGAGCGGCTGACGCCGGCATGGCAATGCACGAGAATGCGGCTCTCAGCATGCTCGGCCGCCGGGCGCATCGCCTCGAAAACTTCGAGCACCAGATCCGGGAAATGCTGGGTGGCGGTCGGGTTTTCCTGGTCGCGCATGCGCACGACCCGGTGGCTGGCGTCCGCAATCACGGGCACGTTGGCATCCGGCAATTCGGGATCGAGCAGCGACAGCACATGACTTGCGCGCCAGTCGCGCGCGGCATCGGCGGCGCGCCAAAGGCAGGACACCTTGACGCGCTCGGGGATCACTTCGAAAGCAATGTTCATGGGGATCACATCAATTTCTTGCCGTTGGGGACCGGCCGTTCGGTGGCAGCCAGCACGATCGCACCGGCCTCGTCTGCAAAGCCCAGCGTCAGCACTTCAGAGCGCACAGGTCCGATCTGGCGCGGCGGAAAATTGACAACGCCCAGCACCTGCCGCCCGACGAGATCCTCCGGACGATAGTGCACCGTGATTTGCGCTGATGACTTTTTTATGCCGATTTCCGGGCCGAAATCGATTTTCAGCTTGATGGCCGGCTTACGCGCTTCCGGAAACGGTTCGGCCTCGACGATGGTGCCCACGCGAATGTCCACGCGCTCGAAATCAGCAAATTCAATAGTTTCAGCCATCGTCATTCCCTATGTGAAATCTCATCCGAGGAGCTGGATTAAAGCATCGGGCGAGATTTCGGAAGCACGGCGGCCTCGGCGGGCTCCCCGCGAAATCTGGCCTCCTCCCATGGGCGACGCGCGAACTGCTCGGCAAGGAAATCGACGAAAACACGCACGCGTGGCGGCAAGAATCGCCGGTGCGGATAGACGACCGTGATCGGCTCTGCCTCGGCATAGTTGCTGCCGGTCAGAAGCGGCACCAGCAATCCCGCCTTGATATCTCCGCCCACGAGCAGTTCGGAAAGGCGCACGATGCCGATGCCTGCGAGCGCAAGCCGTCGGAGCGCTTCGGTGCTGTTGGCTTCGACGGAGCCACGAACACGGATCGCACGCCGGCAGTTGCCATCCTGAAATTCCCAAACGTTGAGACGGCCGCGGGCGGTGATGGCAAGGCAGACATGCCGCTGCAGGTCGTCAGGCGTTTGCGGCGCGCCGTGCCGCTCGAGATAGGCGGGTGCAGCGCAGATGACGCGACGGTTTGGTGCGAGCCGCCGCGTCACCAGCGTGCTGTCGCTTTGTTCCGCCACCCGCAGCGCAACATCCGCCTCACCGTTCATGAGGTCGACGACCGCGTCGCTGAAATCGAGTTCCAGGTCGATCTCCGGAAACCGTTCGATGAAATCAGGCAGCATGGGCACGATCAGACGATGACCGAAGGCGCTGGGCAGGCTCACCCGCAGCCGCCCGCGCGGCACCGCCCCCGGTTGGATCGCAACCTCCGCATCTTCCATGTCGCCGAGGATGCGGCGGCTCGATTCCGCATAGGCGCTGCCTTCGCTCGTCAGGCTGATGCTGCGCGTCGATCGCTGCAGCAGGCGCACGCCAAGGCGCGCCTCCAGCCGGCCAACGATCTTGCTGACCGCCGATGGCGTCATGCGCAACCGCCGCGCCGCCGCCGAGAAATCTCCCTCCTCGACGACAGCGAGAAACACCGCCATGGCTTCCTGTCGATCCATCTATCTATTCCATTTCGTCACAGATAAACGGAATTTAACATGGATTATCGCCGCGAGCGACAGGCTGTAGCTTGGACCGGAACTCAGACAGCGAAGCTTGAGGAGTAACGGAAATGGGCAAGCAGCCGAGCAGCAGTCTGCCGATGAGTTATGAGCTGCATTCCTGGGCTCGGCGTCAACGCAGCATTGCGATCGGCGACCTCTGCCGCCGCGTGATCGGCACAATCTGGAGAAGTCTCGTCAATCGCCAGCCAAGCCGCGATCATGGGGCCTGCGCCGGCGCTTCCCCGGCGCGAAACCCTTAGGCCAGGCGCCATGCCGGCCCAACATGGGGCCAGCCGCATTCAATATTCAGCCTGCGAGTTCTTCCGCGCGCTTGCGCGCCGCAGCGATCGCCTTGTCAAACAGCGGCTGCATGCCGTCGTCGGCCATCAGCACGGACAGTGCCGCAGCCGTCGTGCCGCCGGGCGAGGTCACGTTCTGGCGCAGCCGCGCGGCTTCGTCAGGCGACTGGTGCAAAAGTTCGCCAGCCCCAGCGACGGTTTCCCGCGCGAGCCGCATGGCGAGGTCCGCCTCAAGGCCGGCCTTGCGGCCCGCCTCGGCCATGCATTCGACGAGGTAGAAGACATAGGCCGGACCGCTGCCCGAAACGGCGGTGACGGCATCGATCTCGGCTTCGGTGCGGACCCATTCGACCGGACCGCTGACCTTCAGGAGATCATGAACCCGAGCGCGCTGCTGATCGCTGACGCGGGCATTGGCAAAGGCGCCGGTGACACCGCGGCCGATCATGGCCGGGGTATTCGGCATGGCGCGCACGGTCGCCGCGGCACCAAGATGGGCTTCGATGAAGGAAAGCGTCTTGCCGGCAGCAACCGAAACGATGACGGTATCCGGGCCGACGAGAGATTTCAGCGGCGGCAAGACGGCGTCCATCACCTGCGGCTTGACCGCAAGGAAGATCACACCCGCCTGGACACCCAACGGTACCGAGGTCGCATGCGTCACGCCGTTGTCCGAGATCAGCTGCGCCATGGCCGGCGGCGGGCCGGGATCGACGACGAGAACGTCCGCGCCTTTAACGCCGCTCTTCAGCCAGCCCGAAAGCATGGCGCCGCCCATATTGCCGGCGCCGACGAGCACGATGGGACCGGAAGCGGCGTTCGTCATGATCAGGCTTCTCCAACCGTTTCGAACAGGACGGCATCGACGGCGCGCTGCGCGTCCATGCCGGACCAGACGACGAATTGAAACGCCTGATAATAGGATTCGCAAGCGTCGAGTGCGCTCGAAAGCAGAACTTCGACCTGCTGGTTGGTGGGCTCGGCGCCGCCGGCAAGCAGCAGCGACTGGCGGAAGATCACCACTTCCTCCTGGCGCCACAGATCGAAGTGGCCCATCAAAACCTGCCCATTGATATGGGAGAGCAGACGGATGACTTCGTTGACCCGGCTTTCCGACACCTTGATGTCGAAGGCACAGGCCAGGTGCAGCGCCTCGAATTCCTCCATCCAGGAGAAGGAAACGTGGTAGTCCGCCCACTTGCCTTCGACCGTCATGGCGATTTCGTCTTCGCCGGATCGTTCGAACGACCAGTCGTTATTGGCGGCCACGAACTCGATCATATCGACCGGGTTGGATTGGCGCTCGACTTCCATTTCCAAAAGGCTCATGCATCACCCTGCATAGGTGTGGCACGGGCATGCGTCATCACGCTCACAAGACGCAACGCCGCAAACCCAACACCGATTACAAACACGTATGATTGCTGAACTCACATCCATCCTGGCTGACTTACCCTGCCCGGAGCTTACGTGGTTCGTTTCGAATCATCATTTAAAATCAGTGTATAATGGCGGAGTCAGGCTGCCAGCCCCTCGGCCCAAAAATAGCCGTGAACAATCGCGTCCACGTTGTCATGTGAATGAAGCGGTTGAGCTTAACTGACTCTGCCATAAGGGTTTTTTGGCAGTGTCCACAGGTGGAAAACTTTTCAGGTTTTATTAACCACCCATCATGCCGTTTCAGACCTATGCGGCTGAACCACAGCAAAACGCCCGCAGATGAGGTCCGCGGGCGAAGTAAAAACGCTGAAATGCCGTTATTTCAAGGGAATCGCGTTACTTGCCCGTATCGACGAGACGCGCTTCGAGAGCCTCAATACGGGCCAGAAGCGCATCGTTTTCCTCGCGCGCCTTGATGGCCATTTCCTTGACCATTTCGAACTCTTCGCGCTTGACGACGTCGAGCGAATTCAGCGCCCGCTCCGCCTGCGCCCGGAAGGCCGTTTCAACCTCGCGGCGCACGCCTTGAGCGGCGCCGGCAGCATCGGTCATCAGCTTGGCAAAGTCATCCAGGATGCGGTTGGTGCCTGTGCTCATCGTCGCGATCTCCATATCAGCCATCGCCTCTAAAGGCGCGATGCGGTCCATGGGTTTCAGGTAGGGTCACCGGCCGCGCGATGCAAGAAAAATCACGCGCGCCATCACGGCTCCCTTCACGACCCTGTGTCCGGGGCGCGCATTGCCGCCCTTGACCGAGGTGAAATCGCTCGCCATGGTCCGCCGAAACAACCGGCCCGGCACGAGAACAATAAATTGGAAACATTAGCGACCCGCCTCGCCATCCTCCCCTTCCCCGAAATCGACCCCGTTATCGTCCAGATCGGCCCGCTGGCCATCCACTGGTACGGGCTCGCCTATGTGGCGGGCATTCTGCTCGGCTGGTTCTACGCCCGGCGCCTGGCGATGAACGCCTCGCTCTGGCGGGACGACAAGCCGGCCATCACGCTGCAGCAGCTCGACGACTTCCTGCTGTGGGCCGCCGGCGGCATCGTGCTCGGCGGCCGCATCGGCTACATTCTCTTCTACGATCTCGGCTCAGTGCTCGCCAATCCGATCCGCGCGCTGGAAATCTGGAACGGCGGCATGTCGTTCCACGGCGGCTTCCTCGGCACGACACTCGCCATGATCCTGTTTGCGCGCAAGAACAAGATCGCCATCTGGAGCCTGTTCGACATTGTCGCCGCCGTCGTCCCGATCGGCCTGTTCTTCGGTCGTATCGCCAACTTCATCAACGGCGAACTCTGGGGCCGCCTCTCGTCGATGCCCTGGGCGATCGTATTCCCGACCGGCGGTCCGTTCGCCCGCCACCCGAGCCAGCTCTACGAGGCCGCCCTTGAAGGTATCGTCCTGCTCTCCGTCCTCGCCTGGTTCATCTATCGTCGTCACGCGTTGAAATCCCCGGGGCTCGTCACCGGCATCTTCGTGCTCGGCTATGCCCTGAGCCGCATTTTCGTCGAATTCTTCCGCGAACCGGACGCGCAGATCGGCTATCTTGTCGGTGGCTGGCTGACCATGGGCATGCTTTTGTCGCTGCCAATGGCGCTCGCCGGCATCTGGGCCATTGCCCGGGCGCGGCGCGCAGCCACCTGAGAGCGGATGGGGCAAGGGCGCGCGGCTATTCCGGCCGCCGCCCCGCGAATTGGACGAAGGCATGACGACACCACTTGCGGACAAGATCAAGGCGCTGATCAAGACCCACGGGCCGATCAGCGTCACCGATTATTTCTCGCTTTGCCTGGCGGATCCGGAGCACGGCTACTACCGTGTGCACGAGCCCTTCGGCAAGGAAGGCGACTTCACCACGGCGCCGGAGATCAGCCAGCTCTTCGGCGAGATGATCGGCATCTTCCTCGTCCATGCCTGGCAGCAGCACGGCAAGCCTGAGGGCGCCGTGATTGCTGAAATCGGCCCCGGCCGCGGCACGATGATGGCCGACATGCTGCGCGTCGTGCGCCGCCTGGCACCTGATCTCTATGCTTCCGCCGGCGTGCATCTCGTCGAAACCAGCGAACGGCTGCGTAAGGTGCAGTCGGAAACGCTCGCCGCCCATGGTCACAAGGTCGAATGGCACACGAGCTTCGAGACCCTGCCGGAAGGCTTCCTGCTGCTTGCCGCCAACGAGCTTTTCGACGCCATTCCGATCCGGCAGTTCGTGCGCACGGCGCAAGGCTTCCGCGAGCGCATGGTCGGGCTTGATGCCACGGACGAACTGACCTTTGCCGCCGGCGTTGCCGGCATCGATCCCGAGCTTCTTCCGACGCCGGCGCAGGGTGTTGCCGAAGGCACGATCTTCGAGATTGCTCCCGCCCGCGACGCTGTCATGTCGGCCCTCTGCGAACGGTTGAAGATCAGCGGCGGCACCGCCGTGATCATCGACTATGGCCATATGGCTACCGGCTATGGCGATACGCTGCAGGCCGTGCGCGATCACGAATACGATCCGCCGCTCGCCAGCTCCGGCCGCGCCGATCTCACCAGCCACGTCGATTTCGAGCAACTCGCCCGCCGCGCCAAGACGGACGATGTGCAGATCAACGGTCTTGCCCACCAGGGCGATTTTTTGGTCGGCCTCGGTCTTCTGGAACGCGCCGCGGCCCTTGGCCGCGACAAGGATGCGCTGACGCAGGAAACCATCCGCCAGGACGTCGAGAGGCTTGCCGGCGCAGGCGCCGGAAAGATGGGCGAACTGTTCAAGGTCCTGGCCGTCAGCAGCCCGCCGGTGCCGCTCTCGCCGTTCCGCAAACCGAAGGCTTGAACCTCCACCCGACGGCACCCCTGCCGTTCGGGAATTGACAGCCCTGTCGTCGCGGGTCAACATCGCGCCGGCAAATCAAGAGCCAGTCGCCGGGCCGGAGCGCGCGCCCAAACCCATTGATTTTCCTGATAAAGCAAAGGCGAATATACCAATGCAGCATGACGCCGCGCTCTCTCCTGTGCAAAGCTCGCTTTTCAGCGAGAAGGCCGGACCGGCAATCGCCCATGGCTATTTCACCCGAACAGGCGGCGTTTCCGAAGGGATCTATCGCGGCCTCAATGTCGGGCTTGGCTCCAAGGACGAGCGTACCCATGTCAACGAGAACCGCGCCCGCGTCGCCCGCTGGTTCGGCGCCTCGCCAGAGCGCCTGGCGACCGTGCACCAGGTCCATTCCCCAGACGCCGTGGTGGTCGACGAAAGCTACGACGGCGCCCGCCCCGAGGCCGATGCGCTGGTGACGGCAACGCCGGGCATCGTGCTCGGCGTGCTCTCGGCCGATTGCGGCCCCATCCTCTTTGCCGATGCCGAAGCCAACGTCATCGGTGCCGCGCATGCCGGCTGGAAGGGCGCGCTCGGTGGCGTGCTCGAAAGCACCATCGACACGATGGTTTCGCTCGGCGCGCAGCGCGAGCGCATCGTCGCCTGCCTCGGCCCGTCGATCAGCCGTCGGAACTATGAGGTCGGCTCCGAGTTCGTAGAACGCTTCGTCGCGGCGAACGAAAGCTACGCCACTTTCTTCCGGCCTTCGGAGCGCGACGGCCATGCCATGTTCGACCTGCCAGGGCTGACGATCAAACGGCTGGTCGAAGCGGGCGTTGCCGCCGAGAATCTCGACATCTGCACCTATGCCGACGAGGAGCGTTTCTTCTCCTATCGGCGCACGACCCACAGGCAGGAACCGGACTACGGCCGACAGATTTCCGCCATTTGCATACGAGGGACCTGACATGGCGCTTCACTTTGCCCAGGAAGAATATGCAAGCCGTCTCGAGCGGCTGACGGAGAAGATGCGCGAGGAGAAGCTGGACGCGGTGCTGCTTTTCGCCCAGGAGAGCATGTACTGGCTGACCGGCTACGACACCTTCGGCTACTGCTTCTTCCAGACGCTGGTCGTCAAGAAGGACGGCTCGATGGTGCTTTTGACGCGCTCGGCCGACCTGCGCCAGGCCCGTCATACATCGAACATCGAGCGTATCGAGATCTGGGTCGACCGGGCCAATGCCGACCCGACCATGGATCTCAAGAACCTCTTGAGCGAACTCGACCTGCTCGGCTGCCGCATCGGCATCGAATACGACACCCACGGCATGACCGGCCGCGCCGCGCGGCTGATCGACCGGCAGCTACAGACCTTTGGCGAGCTGATCGACGCCTCGCATCTGGTCGGCCGCCTGCGCCTGATCAAGAGCGAGGCGGAAATCGCCCATGTCGAAAAGGCCGCAAGCCTTGCCGACGACGCGCTCGATGCCGCCCTGCCCCTCATTCGTCCTGGCGGCAACGAGGCCGACATTCTGGCCGCGATGCAGGGAACGATCCTTGCCGGCGGCGGCGACTATCCGGCCAACGAGTTCATCATCGGCTCCGGCGCCGATGCGCTGCTCTGCCGCTACAAGTCCGGACGGCGCCTGCTGGACAGCCAGGACCAGCTTACGCTGGAATGGGCCGGCGTCAGTGCTCACTATCATGCGGCGATGATGCGCACCGTCGTCATCGGCGAGCCGACCAATCGCCATCGCGAACTCTACAGCGCCTGCCGCGAAACCATCCAGGCGATCGAGATGGTGCTTCGCCCCGGCAACACCTTCGGCACCGTCTTCGACGTGCACGCCAGGATCATGGACGAACGCGGCCTTGCCCGCCACCGGCTGAACGCCTGCGGCTATTCGCTCGGCGCCCGCTTCTCCCCCTCCTGGATGGAGCAGCAGATGTTCCACCTCGGCAATCCCCAGGAGATCGAGCCGAACATGTCGCTGTTCGTGCACATGATCATTATGGATTCCGACAGCGGCACCGCCATGACGCTTGGCCAGACCTACCTCACCACGACAGACACGCCGCGCGCGCTGTCGCGTTACGGCCTGGACTTCATTTCTGCTTAGGGAAATCCGCCTAGACTTGCGTTCGTAATGGCAGACGACAGGAGACGTTTCAGGAAACTGCCGCGAAGAAACGGACGGACGGTTTGAACATGCGAAAGCTCACCACGCCCATCGTAGCTCTTGGCCTCGCCATTGCGCTCGCCGCCTGCAACAGCACCGAGATGCTGACGCCACAGGTTGACGTCGGCGGGGGAACCTTCCGCTCGCCGCCAGTGACGCAATCCGACCTCGACGCCATGTCGACGCAGACGGCGATGGCGCCGGTGCAGCGCGAACCCGTCAGCCAGACCACCGCCTATTCGCCTCAGCCGGCTCCGTCGAACACACCGACGGCCTATGCCACCGGCGACGCGACCTATACCGATCCGGCCGGCACCTTCGAGGGACAGGCAAGCCGGCTTGCCGCCGGTTCCGAGCCCGTCCAGAACACGATCGAGAGCCGCCAGGCACCGGTGGAACAGGCGCCAATACAGCACACGCCCGTTCAGCAGGCGGCGGCCGCGGCCGAAGAAATCCAGAGCCAGCCGACCGTCGCCGCCCTGCCGAAGGCAAGTGCTGCCGCGAGCGGCACGATCCGCTTCCTGCCGATCATCGGCGCACCGGTCCAGGCGGTGACACCGCTTTCCAAACAGCTCGGTGCCGACGCTCGCGCCCGCGGCCTGACGATCAAGGGCTCGGCGGACGCCAGCAGCGAGCATATCCTCAAAGGCTATTTCTCGGCGCTGAAGGACGGCGACAAGACGACGGTCGTTTATGTTTGGGACGTGCTCGACGGCAGCGGCAACCGCCTGCACCGCATCCAAGGACAGGATCAGGTTCCCGGCGGCGGCACGGATTTGTGGAGTGGCGTTCCGGACACAACCATGCAGGGAATTGCGACGAAAACCATCGACGCCTATCTCGAATGGCGGCAATCTCAAGCCGGTTGACACAAAGTTTTTAGGATATTGGCCTTCGCGGCGCAGCATTCCCCTTGCATTCAAGTTCAGTCTCGCTAAAAAGCGGCCGATCAGCTCTGAACGGCGGCCATCCGCAAAGAATGACCGCGATTGGAATGGCTCTCGGAATCTGCGCGGAAAACACCGCTGCCGGAAAAGTACCGGACGGTGACCGCGCCAGCTCAAGGCGGTCCGTCAATGAAGGTTTTCGCAGGTAATTCGAACCGGCTCCTGGCCGAAGCGATCTGCAACTATCTCAACCTGCCTCTCGGCAAAGCGACGGTACGCCGTTTCGCCGATCAGGAAATCTTCGTCGAGATCGGCGAAAACGTACGCGGCGAGGATGTCTTCATCATCCAGTCGACCTCGTTTCCCACCAACGATCACCTGATGGAACTGCTCATCATGATCGACGCGGTGCGCCGCTCCTCCGCTCGCCGCATCACTGCCGTGCTTCCCTATTTCGGCTATGCCCGCCAGGACCGCAAACCCGGTCCGCGCACGCCGATCTCAGCCAAGCTGGTCTCCAACCTGATCACCGAAGCCGGCGCCGACCGCGTGCTGACCCTCGATCTTCATGCCGGCCAGATCCAGGGCTTCTTCGACATCCCGACCGACAACCTCTATGCGATCCCGATCCTGGCGCGCGACGTCAAGGAAAACTACGACCTGAAGAACGTCATGGTCGTTTCGCCGGACGTCGGCGGCGTGGTACGCGCCCGTGCGCTTGCCAAGCGTCTCGACTGTCTGCTGGCGATCGTCGACAAGCGCCGCGACCGTCCGGGTGAATCCGAAGTCATGAACGTCATCGGCGACGTGAAGGGCAAGGACTGCCTGCTGATCGACGACATCGTCGATTCCGGCGGCACGCTCTGCAACGCGGCCGAGGCGCTTTTAAAGAACGGCGCGACCAGCGTCACCGCCTACATCACCCACGGCGTTCTCTCCGGCGGCGCGGTTGCCCGCGTTACCTCGTCGATGCTGAAGGAACTGGTCATCACCGACTCGATCCAGCCGACGACCGCCGTCCAGTCAGCCCACAACATCCGCGTCATCTCGACCGCGGGCCTGCTCGGCGAAGCCATCAGCCGCACGAGCCAGGAAGAGTCGGTATCGAGCCTCTTCGACTGAGGTCGTCCGGAACGCCCGAATTTCCAAATCGCCGGCGCCATACGCGCCGGCGTTTTTCGTTGCGGGACGCGGTTACTCCCCGAACGCCTGGGCCAGCGGCTGGTCGACGAGATTGTCGATGAACCAGTTGGGATAGACAGGCGCCGGCACGGTCTCGGCATCGAGCGCCGAGATCTCCGGCGCCGTCAGAGCGAGATCGGCGGCGCCAAGATTGTCCTTCAACTGGTGGGGCTTGGAAGCGCCGAGCAGCACACTGGTCACCGCCCTCTTCGAAAGCAGCCAGGCGATCGCCACCTGGGCGACACTCGCCCGATGTTCGCCGGCGATGCCGCGCATGCGCTCCACCAGCTTGAAGCCCTGCTCCTTGTCGAAGGGCAGGATGTCGAAGCCGGAATAGCGGTTGTCCGGATCGCCGAGATTGTCGCGGGTGTACTTGCCCGAAAGGAAACCCGAGGCGAGTGGGCTCCACACCGTCAGCCCCAGCCCATAGCGCTGCATCATCGGAATGACGTCACGCTCGACGTCGCGGCCGAGCAGCGAATAGTGCATCTGGCCATGGGTGAAAGGTGCCAGTCCGTTGGCCTTCTGGATTTCGAGGGCCGCTGCCACCTTCCAGGCCGACCAGTTGGAAAAGCCGATATAGCGTACCTTGCCGGAGCGCACGACCGCGTCGAGCGCTGCGAGCGTTTCCTCAAGCGGCGTATGCGGGTCTTCCTTGTGGACGATATAGGCGTCGATCCAGTCGGTTGCGAGCCGCTTCAGGCTCTGGTCGACCGACCAGAGAATGTGACGGCGCGACAGACCGGCCTGGTTGAGCGACGTGCCGGTGCGGAAACCGACTTTGGTGGCGATCACCACCTCGTCGCGACGTGATTTGAGCGCCGCACCCAGGATCCGCTCCGACTGGCCGGAGGCATAGGCGTCGGCGGTGTCGAAGAAATTGATGCCGGCATCGAGCGCCTGCCCGACAAGGGCGTCGGCAGCCTCGGCATCGGTCTTGTAGACCGCGCCGAGGCTGCGGTCGCCGGCAGTAAACGTCATCGCCCCGAAGGCGAGGCGCGAAACCACCAGACCGGTATTTCCAAGCGTCGTATATTGCATGTCGATCTCCATCCTCTGAAAGACAGGTTGCCGTTGGACAGATCATGCCGAAGTGGATTGCGGTGAAAAACCACCGCCTTCTTGATGGGCTTGGAAGAGTTGCTTCATAATCGCCGGATGGCGAACGACCCTTTCAACGGACTGAGAGAGTTTCTGGCGGTGGCAGAAGCAAAGAGCTTCACCGCAGCAGCGGCGGCGCTCGGCGTCACGCCCAATGCCGTCAGCCAGACGATCAGGGCGCTCGAAGCCCGCCTCGGCCTCCAGCTTTTCGTGCGCACCACCCGGCGCGTTGCTCTGACCGAGGCGGGCCTCGCCTTCCTGAAGCGCGTACGTCCCGCCGCCACCGAGATCGCCGACGCCTATGAGTTGCTCGGCGATTTTCGCGACCGGCCGATGGGCAATCTCCGGCTGACCGTGCCGCGCATGGCCATCCCACTTGTGCTGACGCCCCTCCTGCCGCGGTTTCGCCAGGCCTATCCAGACGTTTCCGTCGAAGTCTCCATCGACGATGCGGCCGTCGACATCACCGAACATGGCTTCGATGCCGGTATGCGCATCGGCGAAGCGGTCGAGCGCGACATGATTGCCGTCCGGCTGACGCCTGACATCACGTGGGCCGTGGTCGGTTCGCCCTCCTATTTTGTCAAGCACGGGCGGCCGTCGACACCCGAGGACGTGACGCGCCACGAAGCCGTCCGCTATCGTTATCCGGGATCCGGCACGATCTACCGCTGGGAGTTCGAGCGCGAGGGGCGCGACGTCTCGGTCGATGCTCCGGGCGCCCTCACCGTCAATGATTTTCAGATGCTCATGGAGATGGCGGAGGCCGGCACCGGGCTTGCCTATCTGCCGGATCTTTCGGTGCGCGACGCCGTTGCGAGCGGCCGCCTCGAACGGGTGCTCGAAGCCTATCTGCCGACGTCGCCAGGTCTGTTCATCTATTTCCCCGCCAAGGCCCAGACACAGCCAAAACTGCGGGCCTTTCTGGACCTGGCGGCAAAAGTCATGCGGGAGCGGACATAGTTCCGCAGCTCACCGTCCACGGAAAACCACGGCACAGGCCTCGCCGCCGCCAAAGAGCCGGGAGCGCGTCAGGAAACGTCTCTCCCGTCCGTTGTCGAGCGAAAACATGCCGCCCCTGCCCGGCACCACGTCGATGATCAGTTGCGTGTGTTTCCACACTTCGAACTGGCTGGCGCTGATATAGACAGGCACGCCGCCGATCTCGCCGAGCTTCACGTCATTGTCGCCGACGATGTAGTCATCGGCCGGATAACACATGGGCGACGAGCCGTCGCAGCAGCCACCGGACTGGTGAAACAGGATATCGGGGTGATCCCGCCGGATTTCGGCGATGAAGCCGAGCGCCGCATCGGTTGCAAGCACGCGGGGTTCGCCGATTCCGCTGGATCCTATGAGTTCAGTGGACATTCGCGAGCCTCACTGTTCGAGAGCATTCTGCAAAAAGCCGGCTGAGGCGCGGGTGGAGAGCACGCCTCAGCCGTTGATCGAGCGAGAGGTAAAGGAGGAGAACACCCTCCCTCCCGCTCCTGTCGCCTTCCCCAGGCGGCGGGGAAGGCAGATCCAATCAGAAGAAGCCGAGCGCCTTGGGGCTGTAGCTCACCAGCATGTTCTTGGTCTGCTGGTAGTGATCGAGCATCATCTTGTGCGTCTCGCGGCCGATGCCGGACTGCTTGTAGCCGCCGAAGGCCGCATGCGCCGGATAGGCGTGATAGCAATTGGTCCACACACGCCCGGCCTGGATCTCGCGGCCGAAGCGGTAGCAGCGGTTGGCATCGCGGCTCCACACACCGGCTCCGAGGCCATAGAGCGTGTCGTTGGCGATCTCCAGCGCTTCGGCCTCGGTCTTGAAGGTGGTGACCGAAACGACAGGCCCGAAGATCTCCTCCTGGAACACGCGCATCTTGTTGTGCCCGCGGAAAACGGTCGGCTTGACGTAGAAGCCTTCCGACAGCTCGCCTTCGAGCACATTGCGGCCGCCGCCGGTCAGCACCTCGGCGCCTTCCTGTTTGCCGATATCGATGTAGGAGAGGATCTTTTCGAGCTGTTCGCTCGACGCCTGCGCGCCGATCATCGTGGCGCTGTCGAGCGGATTGCCCTGGCGGATCGCCTCGACGCGTTTTACCGCCCGTTCGATGAAGCGGTCATAGATGCTCTCCTGCACCAGTGCGCGGCTCGGGCAGGTGCAAACCTCACCCTGGTTCAGCGCGAACATGGCAAAGCCTTCGAGCGCCTTGTCGAAGTAGTCGTCGTCTTCGGCGAGCACATCGGCGAAGAAGATGTTCGGCGACTTGCCGCCGAGCTCCAGCGTCACCGGAATAAGGTTCTGGCTGGCATATTGCATGATCAGCCGCCCGGTCGTCGTCTCGCCGGTAAAGGCGATCTTGGCGATGCGCGGGCTGGTGGCGAGCGGCTTGCCGGCTTCGAGACCGAAACCATTGACGATGTTGAGCACGCCGGCCGGAAGGAGATCGCCGATCAGCTCCGCCCAGACGAGGATCGACGCCGGTGTCTGCTCCGCCGGTTTCAGCACGACGCAGTTGCCGGCCGCAAGTGCCGGCGCCAGCTTCCAGGCGGCCATCAGGATCGGGAAGTTCCAGGGGATGATCTGACCGACGACGCCGAGCGGCTCGTGGAAGTGATAGGCGACCGTGTCATGGTCAATCTCGCCGATCGAACCTTCCTGGGCACGGATGCAGGCGGCGAAATAGCGGAAATGGTCGATGGCCAGCGGAATGTCGGCGGCCATGGTCTCGCGGATCGGCTTGCCGTTGTCGAAGGTCTCGGCCCGTGCCAGCAGTTCGAGATTGTCCTCCATCCGGCCGGCGATCTTCATCAGGATGTTGGAACGCTCGGCGGCCGAGGTGCGGCCCCATTTCTCGCGGACGGCATGGGCAGCATCGAGCGCCAACTCGATATCGGCGGCATCCGAGCGCGCCACCTGGCAAAGCACACCGCCGGTCACCGGCGTCGTATTGTCGAAGTAGCGGCCGGCCACCGGCTCGCGCCATTCCCCGCCGATGAAGTTGCCGTATTTCTGTTTGAACGGGCTTTCGACGATCTTCTGATGCAGCATGCTCATTCCTCCCTGAGACCCAGCAATGGAGCTGTGAGGAGGAGCGTGGAGCGGTTCGGTTGTCTTCGATAGTGAGGCGTGATCGCCCGCGACGCGATCTGTTTCAGAATTGAGACAGCCAGGCGCCAGCTACTGTGCTGCAACGCAGCAAACGGGAACGGACACGATCGGAAGCTGCACCTCATCCCCCTGCCGGGACCTTCTCCCCGCGAGCGGGGAGAAGGGGCAAGCGGCAGCCCCCACGTCCCAATCAACGTAGTCACCCAAGCACGAAGACCGCCGTAAGGCACGTCCCCTCTCCCCGTATGCGGGGAGAGGGCTATGGTGAGGAGCAGATCGAGAATGTTGTGCGGTCAGTTGACCTGAAGCCGCTTCATCTTGCGGTAAAGCGTGGCGCGGCTGATGCCGAGCAGATCGGCCGCCATGGAGACATTGCCGTTGGCGCGCGAGAGCACCCGTCGAAGCGCAGCACGCTCCGCATCGGGAAGCTCGCCGGCATCACCCGACGTATCTTCCCGCAGAAGGTCAGAGGCCGGAACTCCGGCGGCAATGCGTTTGTCGTCGAGATCGAGCCATTGCCGGGCTGCACGCGTTGCGCCTAGCACGAGGTCGTCGCGGTCGACGGCGAGAAGCGCCGGCCCGGCGCGATCGACCGGGACCAGCACGATGCGCGCGCTGGCAAAGGCGCGACGGAAAAGGCCTGCCTCGATGCGCGCAGCCGCGTCGCGCACCGCCTGCGACAAGAGCGACATGGTCATTTCGGAGGCGTCCGAGCGGCAGGTGGAGATATCGATGGCCGCGGCCAACCGGCCGAGATGGTCGCGGATCGGCGCCGTGGTGCAACTGAGGCCGATATTGCTGCTGAGGAAATGCTGGTCGCGCTGGATGACGACGGCGCGCTCGTCGGCGATCGCGGTGCCGATGCCGTTGGTGCCGACGCTTGCCTCGCTCCAGACCGTACCCGACCAGAGCCCGACATCGCGAAAATCGGCATCGTCGCCGACGGCGCCGCGGCGTTCCAGCGCCACGCCCTTGTCGTCAGTCAAAAGCAGGCAGCAGCCGGCCCGGCCGACGGTGGCGAACAGCCGGTCGAGTTCACCGCCCGCTTCCAGGATCAGCTCGGCCGACCTCTGCCGGGCAAGCTCGAACTCCGCGCCGGACAGTCTGAGCGGCTGACGCCCCTCCTCGGGTGCCAGCCCATGCAGCGTCATGCACCGGCGCCACGACGCGGCGATCGGCGAACTGGCAGCCGCCGACGGCTGGTGCGCAACCTTGTAGACATAGTCTGAATGTTCCCTGACGGCAGCCATCGGCTTCCTCCCTGAAAGCGTCGTCCGGCGAAATGTCGACACGGCCGATCTCCCAAGCAGGCCGCATCCACGGGGGCCACTATAGCCGTCGTTTTCCGCGAAGGTCCAGCCAGACGAAGGTTCGAGAGCCGGCGCCTGTCAACGAGTTTGATCGGTGGATCACGCCGCCGATATCGACAGAGCGCCCGAATGTGCTACGCGAAAGGATCAAATTGCCGCGACTCAACCTCACAACAGCCGGTTGCCGCCATGCTTCGTGACTTTTCGCTCCAGAGCCTGTTCATGGGCCTGCTGATCGCCTTCGTCGGCTTCGCCAGTTCCTTTGCCGTCGTGCTGCACGGGCTCATCGGCGTCGGCGCCAGCGAAGCGCAGGCAGCCTCCGGGCTGATGGCGCTGTCGATCTCCATGGGCCTTTGCGCCATCGTCATCAGCGCCGTGACGCGGCTGCCGGTCAGCATTGCCTGGTCGACGCCGGGCGCCGCCTTGCTTGCGAGCGCGGGCATCGTCGAAGGTGGCTTTAATGCCGCTGTCGGCGCCTTTCTCGTCTGCGGCCTGCTCGTCGTCGTCGCCGGCCTCTGGAAACCGCTCGGCCGCCTGGTCTCCTCCATCCCGGCGCCGCTCGCCAATGCGATGCTGGCCGGCGTGCTGCTCAGCCTCTGCTTTGCCCCTGTCAAGGCGATCGCCTTCAATCCGCTTTTCGGCCTGCCGATTCTCATCGCCTGGGCACTCGTCGGCAGCATCAACAAGCTCTATGCAGTGCCCGCCGCGCTGATCGCCTTCGTGCTGGTCATCACCTTCGGCGTCGAAATCCCGGCCGGCGCCTTTTCCGCCCTCTCCTCGGCGCTGGTACCGACCGTGGAATTCGTGATGCCGCAGTTCAACGTCGCGGCCATGATCAGCATCGCCCTGCCGCTCTTCATCGTCACCATGGCCTCGCAGAACATTCCCGGCATCGCCGTGCTGAAGGTCAACGACTATCACCCGGAGCCGGGACCGCTGTTTGCGACGACCGGCGTCTTTTCGATGTTGAGCGCCCCCTTCGGCGGCCATGCGGTCAATCTGGCTGCAATCACGGCCGCCATGTGCGCCGGCGGCGATTCCCATCCGGATCGCAACCGGCGCTACTGGTCGGCGATCAATGCCGGTGCCTTCTACATCCTCTTCGGCCTGCTTGCCGGCGTCGTCACCACCTTCGTCAGCCTTGCGCCGTCGATCCTGATCGAGGCTGTGGCGGGCCTTGCCCTCGTCGGTGCCTTCGCCGGCTCCGCCATGGCCGCCTTTACGGACCCGAAGACCCGTGAGGCGGCCGCAATCACCTTCCTCGTGACCGCGTCCGGCGTCAGCTTCGGCGGTGTTTCTGGCGCCTTCTGGGGGCTGATTGCCGGCGGTGCCATGCTGGCGCTCGCACGTTTCACCGGTAAAAAGAGCTGAAACCGCGGCAAAGCTTGCATTTGCGGGGGATCTCGTCTATGGAGCGCCCGTCCGCGTAGACACCCTTGGAGGCAACGCGGATGAAGTCCTTGCGGCTTCAGTTCTTCCGCATGGCGGTCGAACTCTCCAGCATTAGACACAGAAAGGTCTATCCATGAGCCACGCATCCTACGAGCTCAAGGCCGAGACGCGCGAACGGGTTGGTAAGGGGTCCTCCCGTGAACTTCGTCGCAACGGTCTTATCCCGGCTGTCATCTACGGTGACAAGCAGGCCCCCCTTTCCATCGCGCTCTCCACCAAGGAAGTGACGATGAAGATCCACGCCGGCGGTTTCATGACCACCGTTGCAACCATCGACGTCAACGGCGAAAAGATCCGCGTCCTGCCGAAGGACTACCAGCTGGATCCGGTCCGTGACTTCACGATGCATGTCGACTTCCTGCGCGTCTCCAAGGACAGCCAGGTTACCGTTGCAGTTCCGGTTCACTTCGAAAACGAAGAGAAGTCCCCGGGCCTCAAGGCTGGCGGCGTTCTCAACATCGTTCGTCACGACGTCGAACTCAACGTTTCGGCTAACGACATTCCGGAATTCCTGACCGTTGACCTCTCCGGTCTCAAGGTCGGCGACGCCATTCACATCTCCAACATCAAGCTGCCGAAGGGCGCGACCCCGGTTATCACCGACCGCGACTTCACCATTGCAACGATCGTTGCTCCGGCCGGTGGCGTGAAGGAAGAAGCCGAAGGCGAAGCAGAAGCCTGATTGGCCTCTGGGCGACCGGCGAAAGCCGGTCCCGCCACACTTCATCGAAAGCCCGTCCCATTCGTTTGGGGCGGGCTTTTTGCATTGGCGGCTGCCCGCCGTCACTCGGCCGCATCGATGCCGCGCCCCACGAATTATCATGAAGCGATTTCAGCAACATTTAAGATTTTGATGATGTTCTTCTGACGGGGAAAATGGGCTTGTCTGAAGAGAATCCTGATATGAGATGGGTGGCAGCTGCTTCTGAGGCGTGCATGCGATGATGCACTCCGTGGAGAACCGGTTTATTGCGATTGTCTGCGGCGCGATGCTCGTCTTCATTGCCCCGCTGCTTGCACTCTTTCTCAGCATCTCCAGCGATCGCATTGCACGCGAGCGCCTGCACAACATCGAACTGTTGATGGCCGCGAGCGCCGAGGCGCTCGGCAAGCCCATCTGGGACTTTGACAGTGACGCCATCAAGCACATCGCCCGTTCGCTGATAAACGGCACCGACATCCTCTCCGTCACCATCCGCGACCAATCCGGATCGATCCTCGCGCAGATGCCGCTGGGCGGCGTGTTGCCGAGCACCAAGGACCGGGTCCTCATCCTGCCCATTTCCTACCAGTCGGTCGATGGCATGAAAGAGGTCGGACGCATCGAAGTCAGGGTCCCGACGCCGGGTCTGCTGTCGCAATTCAGTAAGGACGAACTGGCGATTCTCGCCATCCTGCTTTTTGCGGTCGCGATCGTCTTTGCCGCTGCGCTCGTCGGCAATCGCTTTACGGTGATGCGCCCGCTGATGCGCCTGACCGCCGCGATCGAGGCTACGCGCCGGCTCGGGTCTCGCCACCGCGTCGACTGGACCTCCGACGATGAAATGGGCGCACTCGCCGCCAACTTCAACGAGATGCAGGACCGCCTCGAGCGCGAAGAGACCGAGCTGAAGAACGCCCATGAGCGCGTCACCGACATCTACAACCTGACGCCGGCGATGCTGTTTTCGCTGGATGTCGACGGGCGCCTGCTCGCCGTCAGCGACTATTGGCTGCTGGCGACCGGCTACAGCCGCGACGACGTCGTCGGGCGCGACTTCATCGATTTCGTCGATCCGCACTGGCACGAAACCTATCGCAGCCACGCCAAGACGATCGCCGTTGCCGATCACGCCATCCGCGAAGTGACCGTTCCCTTCCGCAAGGCGGATGGCGAAGCGATGACCGTGCTGATCCAGGAGACGAAGGCGACCGGCGAGAGCAGCCTGTCGCTCTCGGTCATGACCGACGTGACCGCGCTGAAGCAGGCGGAAAGCCGCAACCACACCCAGGCGATCACCGATCACCTGACCGGCCTGTTGAACCGCCAGGGTTTCGAAGCCGCGCTCGACGAGGCGATCACCGAGGCCGATCAATGCGGCATGCAGCTCGGCTGCCTGTTCATCGACCTCGACCGCTTCAAGTGGATCAACGACAATTTCGGCCATGCCGCCGGCGACGAAGTGCTGCGCCAGACGGTCGAACTCATACAGGCCGCCCTGCCGCCCGGCGACATCATGGCCCGGCTCGGTGGCGACGAATTCGCCATCCTGCTTTCCGATCCGAACGCCGGGAACCTTGCGGCCGAGATCGGCGAGCGCATCGTCACGGCGCTGCACGAACCGATGGCGATCGCCGGCAACGAGCTTTTCGTCAGCGCCAGCGTCGGCATCGCCGTCTACCCGACTCATGCCGAAAACGCCTCCGACCTGCTGCTGAAGGCGGACATGGCGATGTATGCGCGCAAGCACGACGGCAAGAATGGCCTGCAGGTGTTCGACGCCGGCATGCTCGACGCCTCGCGCGAGCGCCACGAGATCGAGCAGTGCATCGAAGCCGGCCTGAAGGACGATCACTTCGAAGCCTGGCTGCAACCGATCGTCAGCCTCGCCGATGGGCAGATCGCCGGCTTCGAGGCGCTGATGCGCCTCAACCACCCGGAAAAGGGCCTGATGGCGCCCGGCAAGATTATCGGCATCGCCGAAGAAACCGGCATGATCGCCCGCATCGGCGACCAGATCCTTGAAAAGGCAATCCGCCATCTGGCAGCGATCTCCGAGCTCGACGGCACCCAGAACACCTATCTCGCTGTCAACTTCTCACCGCTGCAGTTCGAACTGACGCTGCCGCACAAGCTCGCGGCCCTGCTTCTGAAGCATCATATCTCGCCGAGCCGGATCGTCGTCGAGATCACCGAAGCGGTGCTGATGCTCGACAATCCGGAAGTTCACTCGGTGCTGAAGCAGCTCAACGAATTCGGCTGCCGCATCGCGCTCGACGATTTCGGCACCGGCTATTCGTCGCTGAGCTATCTCAACCGTTTCCCGGTCGATATCGTCAAGGTCGATCAGTCCTTCACCCGGTCGCTGAGCTCCGGCACCGCCGATATCCGCCGCAAGAGCCGCATGCTGATCAAGGGCATCCGCACGATCTCGCACCAGATGGGCTGCACCGTCGTTGCCGAAGGCATCGAGACGAACGAACAGTGGCAGCTGCTGCGCAAGCTCGGCGTCGATTGCGGCCAGGGCTATCTCTTCAGCCGTCCGATGCCGGTCGACCGGATGCTGGCCATGCTCGAAAGCGACTCCGAGGCAAAAGCGGCTTCCGCACCCAGCATGCGGGCATGAGTTCACCCACCTGGTTCCCTGGGGCGCGGGAGAGCTTTGGGGCCTAAGGTCGAGCACAGGCCGGGGATAGAAAGAAAGATCCGTCGCAAGGCGGACGCAGAAGAGGAGGAAAAGATGTGAAGGCGCTGATCGCAGCATTATTCCTTGGTCTTGCAACGACGGCCGAGGCTCAGACGATCAAGTTCGTCACCGAGGAGTATCCGCCTTACAACTTTTCGACCGGGGCCGGCCCGAGCGGTGCGGCCGTCGACCAGGTCAAGCTCATCATGGAGCGCCTGAAGCTGCCCTATACGATCGAGGTTCTACCCTGGGCGCGGGCTTTCATGCTGGCCGAGACCGATCCCGCCTATTGTGTTTTCACCACCGGCCACGACGCCGAGCGCGACCGAAACTTCCAGTGGGTCGAGCCGCTGCTGATCGACCACATGGTCATGGTCCGGCAGGCCGGATCCGCCATCGCGCCGGCATCGCTGGAGGACGCGCACCAATATACCGTGGGCACGCAGCGCGAGGATTTTTCGGCGTCCTATCTCAAGGAGCACCGCTTCCCCAAGATCGACTATGCGGCCAATCTCGACTCCAGCCTGAAAAAGCTGCTCGCCGGCCGGGTCGATCTTTTGATGACGTCCGAGAAGACCTTCGAAAGCATGCGCAGCGAAGGCAAACCGATAGAGGCGGCGCTCGTGCTGGAAGGCAAGCTTTACGGCATCGCCTGCCATCGCGACTTTCCCCGCGATATCGTCGCCGCCATGCAATACGAACTCGACCGGCTGATCGGCAACGGCACCCAGGATGTGATCTTCAAGCAATATGGGCTCAAGCCCAATGCCAGCCTGCAGGCGGAGAAATAGGCGTTGACTTCCGGGGGGCGCGGTGTTTTTGGATGGCATCACCCCGAAATCATGAATGCGCAGCACCATGTTGATCATCGTAGGGCTTGGCAATCCAGGTTCGAAATACGCCGCCAACCGGCACAATATCGGCTTTATGGCGGTTGACGTCATTCACCGCCGGCACAGCTTTTCCTCCTGGTCGAAGAAGTTCAAGGCCGAGATCGCCGAGGGCGACATCGGCGGCGAGCGCGTTCTGTTGATGAAACCGCAGACCTACATGAACCTGTCCGGCGAAGCGGTCGGCGAGGCCATGCGCTTCTACAAGCTGCAGCCGAAGGACATCACCGTCATCTATGATGAACTCGACCTGCCGTCCGCCAAGGCGCGCATCAAGGTTGGCGGCGGCCATGGCGGGCATAACGGCATCAAGTCGATCGACGCCCATTGCGGCAAGGACTATCGCCGCATGCGGCTTGGCATCGGCCATCCCGGCGTCAAGGATCTGGTGCATGCCCATGTGCTCGGCGATTTCGCCAAGGCCGACCAGGCCTGGCTGGTGCCCCTGCTCGACGCCATCGCCGACAATGCCGACATGCTGGTGCGCGGCGAGGATTCCCAGCTTCTGAACAAGATCGCGCTTGCCACCGGCGGCAAGCCGGAGGCGGAAAAGGCTGAAGGCCCGAAGAAGCAGGGCGCGCAATCACATATCCGCCAGGCGCGCAATTCCGCCCAGCCGAAGAAGCTGCCGGCAACCGGCCCAATGGCCGACATGCTGAAGAAGATGTTCGGCTCGAAGAACGACTAGCTTCCCCAATCCGGAACGCGCCCTAGCTTGTCCAGTCGAAACGGGTCAGATCGACCCGATGGCACAAGCCTGGAGCACGCCCGTGACCGACCCGGTGATTGACTGGCTTCTCGCATCGGATCCCGCAATTCGCTGGCAGGTGATGCGCGACCTGCTGGACGCCCCAGATTCCCTATGGAATGCCGAACGGGCCAAGGTGGAGACCGAAGGCTGGGGCGCCAGGCTTCTCTCGCATCAGGATGACGATGGGCAATGGGCGGCAGGCGCCTTCATTCCCGCCGGTTTCGACGCGCACGAGTGGACCGAGCACGGCCAGCCCTGGACGGCAACGTGCTTTTCGCTGTCGCAGCTGCGGGAGTTCGGTCTCGACCCTTCGTCCGATCGGGCCCGACGAACCGTCGACCTGATCGGCGCCAATTCGCGCTGGGACGAAGGCGGCCAGCCCTATTGGCAAGGCGAAGTCGAGGAGTGCATCAACGGCCGCACCGTTGCCGACGGCGCCTATTTCGGCGTCGACGTTTCGCGGATCGTCGACAGGCTCGTCGGCGAGGCCCAGGCCGATGGCGGCTGGAACTGCGAACGGGCAAACGGTTCGCTCCGGTCCTCCTTTGCCACCACCATCAACGTGCTCGAAGGCTTGCTTGCGTTCGAAAGGGCGACCGGTGGCACGCCACAGTCCAAGGCGGCGCGCCGGGCCGGCGAGGACTATCTGCTCAAGCGCCATCTCTTCCGCCGCCTGAGCACGGGCAAAGCCGCCGACGAACGCTTCCTGTGCCTCTGCCACCCGAGCCGCTGGCGATACGACATCCTGCGGGCGCTCGATTACTTTCGCGCCGCGACGCTCCTTTGCGGTGCGGCACCTGATCCACGGCTCAGCGAAGCGATCGGCCATCTGCGTTCGAGGCGGCTCGAAAACGGCGCATGGCCGCTCGACTGGCGCCCCGCCGGAGGCGTGTGGTTCGACGTCGATGACGGGGTCGACGCCCCTTCGCGGTGGGTGACGCTCAAGGCGATGCGCGTGCTCAAATGGTGGGACGCCCACTTGCCGTGAAGGCGGCGCGCCTGAGCACAGTCCGTATCCATCCATCACCCGGGCCTATGGGCCGCCAGAAAGATCCGCACCGCCTCCGACGCATGGGCTCGGAGCACCTCCGGCGTCGGAATGGCGCTGTCTCCGAGCAGCATGGCGTCATTTACCGGCCCGCCCATGACCAGCCAGTTGAAGAACCCGCCGGCGACCTCGGCGTCCTTCACCCGAATGTCGCCCTTCTCGCCATAGCGCCTGAAGGCGACCGCCAGCCGCCGGATCGAGCGCATCGGCCCGCGCTCGTGCAGCGCTTCGCCAAGCTGCGGAAACCGCTCCACCTCGGCGATGACGAGACGGCGAACCTGCATCAGCCGCGGCGTCATCACGATCGTCAGCAACTGCGTGGCATAGTCGAGCAGGAAGTCCTCGATCCGCGCGTCGCCATCGGGATCGGCCACCTGCTCCTGGAATTCGTCGCCTGCTCCCCCCGTCATGCTGCGCACGACTTCGAGAAACAGCGCCTCCTTGTTCTGGAAATGGGAATAAACCGTCTGCTTCGACACCTCCGCCGTCGCGGCGATCTCGTCCATGTTGGTGCCGAGAAAGCCGTGCTTGAGAAAGAGATCACTGGCTGCAGCCACGATCAGTTTGCGGGTGCGCTCCATGCGCGTCTTTGCGCCATTGCTCAAACCTGCCCTCCCCCTGCCGTATCTCACCAAATCACTTGGCTTACAGAATAGGCCAGTCGGATTGACAAATCAAACTGGACGGTCCAGTCTAGTTAGCGAAGTCGGATCAGGAGATGGCCATGGCCAAACCACAGGAAAGACATCGCATTGCCGCCTGCCGCTGCGGGTTAGTTGCCTTTGAAGCCGCCGGCGAGCCGATCGTCGGCGCCGCCTGCTACTGCACCAGTTGCCGCACCGCCGGCGAGCGTTTCGAGGCCTTGCCGGAGGCGTCGCCGGTCATGGAAGCCGACGGCTCGACGCGGTTTGCGCTCTACCGCAAGGACCGGATCCGCTGCGTCAGGGGCAGCGACCTTCTGCGCGAACACCGGCTGACGCCGGAAGCGCCGACGCGCCGGGTCATCGCCAGCTGCTGCAACTCGGCCATGTTCCTGGAATTCAAGGGCGGTCACTGGCTGAGCGTCTACAACCAGCGTTTTGCCCGGGACGAACAGCCGCCGCTCGAAATGCGCACGATGACGAAGGATCGCAAGGCCGGCGTCGAGTTTGCCGACACGCTGCCGAGCTACAAGACACATTCGGGCCGCTTCATGTGGCGGCTTTTGACCGCCTGGGCGGCGATGGGATTCAAGGCGCCGAAGATCGACTATGTGAAAGGCGAGGCCAATGGCATCCCAGGCTGAGAAGATCGAGATCGAAAACATCGTCTCGCCCGGCCACAAGTACCGCGTCGACCGGATGAAATACGAGGCGATGCGTGAAGCCCTGCTCGCGGTGCTGCCGCCCTCAGCACCGGGCCTGACCGTGGCGGACGCGAAGGAGCAGCTTCTGCCCTTGCTGCCGCAGGACCTTTTCCCCGGCGGAGCGAAGGCGGGCTGGTGGCTAAAGGCTGTACAGCTCGATCTCGAAGCCAAGGGCACGATCGAGCGCGAAGCGAGCAAGCCGCTTCGCCTGCACAGGAAGCCATGAGGCAGGCCGATGGCCGCCGGGCATTTCCCCGGCCGCCGCCAACTATTCATGAGGCCTGCTAGTCCTCCGGCTCGGTGGTGAAAAGCAGCGGGAAACCCGCTTCCTTGGCGAGATCGGTTGCTTCCTTGGCCTTGGTTTCGGCGATGTCGCGGGCGCAGACGACCACCACGCAGCTCCCCATCTTGTGGGCCGTCATCATCACCCGGTAGCCCGCCTCCTCGCTCATATGGAACACGGCCTTGAGCACGCCGACGACGAACTCGCGCGGCGTGTAATCGTCATTGAGCAGCATGACCCTGTAAAGCTTCGGCCGATCGAGCTTCGGCTTCACCCTCACTTTGACTTTTCTGGCAACCTCGTTGTCACTCATCGGAACCACCCCGTTGATGACAGATTGGCCGGCACCACCGCGGGGCAGAACCGCCTCGGCGCACCGTCAGACGCACTGGCGCCGAAGGCGCACTATCCTACGGGCGCAGGTGCCGATCAAGCAAAAGCAAGCGCACGGACGCAGGCGGAGATCAGCGCCTCCCCCAATGGCCGACGAACATCGCTGCTGCTTCGTCATAGGAGCGGGCTTTTTCCAGCGCCGCCCTTGCCTCTTGCTTGCGCGCCAGCAGCGCATGGAAGAAGCAATGCACGAAAAGCGGCGCGTCCGCTCCTTCCGGCGAGCCGTCAGGCGCAACGTAGAGGGCCGCCCCTCCCTTTTTGACAAAGGCATCGCCGTAGCGCTTGCCACCGGTCTCGCAGCAGGTGCTGAGCACGATCTTGCCGTCAAGCCTGGCATGTTCGGCGATAACGGCGGGCGGCAGGCTGCCCTCGATGAGCATCGAGGTGTCGATTTCCTCGATGTATTCGCCAAAGACGAAGCCGTTCTCGTCGCCGTGGCCGGAAATGATCAGGTGCTGGTGAACGAGCTCGCCGCCAGCGAGCAAGGTCAGGAAATCGCCTGGTGTCCCCGGCAGATGCAGCGTGACGACGGCGCCCATGCTTTCGAGCGTCGCGCGGATCAACAGCGCCTCGAGTGTGTCGCCAATATCGACGACGGCAACCGGCACGCGCGGAAACAAGAACTTCTGGTCGATCAATGCGGGGCTCCTCAATTTCTTGGCCGCCGAACAGGGCCGGCGAAAATCCGAGCGCATATGCGGCCCGAAGAGCACGCGTTCAACGGCCTCGACCCCTTATTTACCGTGAACAGGGCCTGCGCCCTTGACCGGGGAGCGCCCTTCCCGCATAGCCACGCCAACGGAATTTTAAGATACGGACGAGACCCCATGGGCTTCAAATGCGGTATTGTCGGACTGCCGAACGTCGGCAAGTCCACGCTCTTCAACGCACTCACCAAGACGGCAGCGGCGCAAGCGGCCAACTATCCCTTCTGCACCATCGAGCCGAACACCGGCGAAGTGGCGGTGCCGGATCCGCGCATGCGCAAGCTGGCCGACATCGCGAAGTCGAAGGAAATCATCCCGACGCGCATCTCCTTCGTCGACATCGCCGGCCTGGTGCGCGGCGCATCGAAGGGCGAAGGCCTCGGCAACCAGTTCCTCGCCAACATCCGCGAAGTGGACGCCGTGGTTCACGTGCTGCGCTGCTTCGAGGATGACGACATCACCCACGTCGAAGGCCGCATCAATCCGGTCGCCGATGCCGAGACGATCGAGACCGAGCTGATGCTCGCCGACCTCGACAGCCTCGAGCGCCGCACCGAGCAGACCCGCAAGCGCGCCGGCGGCAAGGACAAGGATTCGATGGCACAGCTTCCGATCATGGAAGCCTCGCTGAAGCTTCTGCAGGACGGCAAGCCGGTCCGCACGCTGCTTTCGACGCTCGATGCCGAAGAACTGCGCATCCTGCAGGGTCTCAACCTCCTGACCGCCCATCCGGTCCTCTATGTCTGCAACGTCGCGGAAAGCGATGCCGTCGACGGCAACGAACACACACGCGCGGTGGCCGAAATGGCCAAGGCGCAAGGGGCGGAAAGCGTCGTGATCTCCGCTGCCATCGAGTCGGAAGTGGCGCAGCTGCCGGAAGAAGAAGCCAAGGAGTTCCTGAGCGCGCTCGGTCTCGAAGAAGCCGGTCTCGACCGACTGATCCGTGCCGGCTACAAGCTGCTCGACCTCATCACCTATTTCACCGTCGGCCCCAAGGAAACGCGCGCCTGGACAATCCAGCGCGGCACCAAGGCTCCGCAGGCCGCCGGCGTCATCCACACGGACTTCGAGCGCGGCTTCATCCGCGCCAACACCATTGCCTTTGAAGACTACATCGCACTTGGCGGCGAAGTGGGCGCCAAGGAAGCCGGCAAGGCCCGCGACGAAGGCAAGGAATACGTCGTCCAGGACGGCGACGTCATCCACTTCCGCTTCAACACGTAAGACCTGTCGGTCTGATCCCGCACTCAAGGCGCGGGATCGGAGCACATCAGAACTTGATACTACGGCGCGGCATGCAACCGCGCCGTTATCGTTTCCGGCAAGAGGTCGATGACCATGCGGCGCAGCCGCTGCCAGAAAATGCCGATGAACAAGACCGTTACCCCGACGACCGCCAAGGCTATGAAGACGTAACTGTCGAGCGATGCATTGGTCTTGCTCAGCACGGTCCAGATCGCGCCGCCCAGCGACAACAGCCCCGATGTGACGAAGGCGCGGCGGTCGATGACGAGCCCGACCAGCATGAACACGGCGACGATCACAATGGCGGAAGCGGCCTGATTGAAGCTCGCCTGTCCGTCCCACCACGTTGCACCGCCATTGACCAGGAACACCAGTCCCATCAGCGAGTAAAGCAGAGCCGGCGCGGCTGCGAGATGCAGCCAGAAGGCGATGTCCGAACGGGTGGTGAGCCGCTGCGGGTCCGAAACGTCGTAGCGCATGGCGATCGCGAAGACAGCCAGTGCCCCGACGAGCAGGGTCAATGGAAGCAGCAGGACGTAATCGGGGTTGGCCACGTCGATACCGAGGGCCCTCTCGAATGCGAGCAGGACCGCCACCACGCAGGTGAGCGCGATCGACAGCACCAGACCGGCCAGCGCAAGCGGAACGCGATAGCGCCAGTAGAACAGCGCCAGCGGGATCGGGAAGGTCGCAACGTAGACCAGGGTGAAGGTAAGCGGGTGCCAGGTGTCCTCATGATCGTCCACCAGCCACATCGACGTCATTGCGACCCAATGGACGAGCGCGAGCGTCAGCACCACCGAAGGCAGCGCCAGACGCTGGCGCCGCACGAGAATTTCCGCAAGCACGAGAATGACCGGCAGCGTTGCAAGCGGACCGGTCAGGCCCCACAGGCCGATGAGCACGACCACGATGCCGATGGTGATCAGGATGTCGTGAAAGCCTCTGATAAAGCGCGGCTGTTCGCTGTCTTCCGCCGCCCGCGCATCGAGCGCGGCGTCGGCCCTGTCGACCGCGGCATCCGATGCCGCCGGTCCGAAACGGAAGCCGCGATCAGCCAGATAGACTTCGAGATCGCGCACCTGATGCGCGGATATGATGCCTTTTTCGGCTGCGCCCGCGAGCGCTCTGTTCAGTTCGGTCACGCGCTTTCCTCAGTCAAGACACGAGCGGATGGGACGGATTATCAGCTGGTTGCATGGACAAGAGCCAAGCGCAACCGCGAAACGTCGCGAGCGACCTGCGATGTTGCGCATCTCCGCTCAAATCGATTCCGCTTCCGGAGATTATGCAGTAGGTAATGCGGCAACAAATCAGACGGGACAAGGCAAGCATGCTCTACTTCGAGGATTTTTCCGAAGGCCGGCGGTTCGACTACAAGCCGGTCGAGATGAAGCCACCGGAGATGATCGCGTTTGCCAACGAATTCGATCAGCAGCCGATGCACCTTGACGAGGAAGCGGGAAAACGCAGCATTCTTGGTGGTCTCGCCGCCTCCGGCTGGCACACCAGCGCCATCGGCATGCGCATGATGCTCGACGCCTTCATGGGAAACTCCACGTCCCAGGGCTCGCCCGGCATCGATTTCATGGATTGGAGGAGGCCGGTCATTGCCGGCGACGTGCTCTCGGGCTTCAGCATTGTGCTGGAGGCGCGCCGTTCGAGGTCGAAACCCGATCTCGGCATCGTCAAATTCCGAAACGAAATCAATAACCAGGCCGGTGAACCCGTGGCGGTTTCCGAATGCTCGGTTCTCTTTCGCTGCCGCGACAAGGGCAAAGCCTGATGATGACGATGGAAGAATTCTACGCGGCCAAGAGCCGGACCGTGATCGGCAGCCTGACCTTTACGGCCGAGGACATCATCCGGTTTGCCACCGACTTCGACCCCCAACCCTTCCATCTCGATGCGGAAGCGGCGCGGCATTCGCTGTTTGGCGGCCTTTGTGCCTCGGGCTGGCATACCTGCGCCGGGTGGATGCAGTGCTTCGTCAAGTTCTGGCGAAACGAGCAACGCCGGCTTGCCGCCGAAGGCCTGAAGGCGCCGAACCTCGGCCCCTCGCCCGGATTTCGTGACCTGAAATGGCTGAAGCCCGTCTATGCCGACGACACGGTCACCTACTTCGTCACGTTTCTTGAAAGCCGGTCGCTTGCTTCAAAGCCCGGCTGGCGGGTCAACACGATCCTGTGCGAAGGCGAAAACCAGCACGGCGAAGCGGTGATCCGTTTCGAGAGCAAGGTCATCGAGTTCGTCTGACCGGACGAAACCGGCCAAACACCATCATTTCTTAAAATCGCCTTTCGCCGGGTGTACACTCTCGGGATAAAGGTTGCGCGCCCTTGGCCGCGCTCAAGCGGCTTGCGGGCAGCGACCATTGCTAGCGGAGGAGCGGCTATGGAAAAAACCCACGCCCGCGAACTGGCGGACGAATATCTGCGTCTTGGCGGTCACCGTCGCGTCGTCATCGATGATAACGAAACATCGGTGAGAAGCTGGGAAGACGAGCCGCCGGAAGCCGAAAAATTCTGGCTCACCGAAGTGGAGACATTGTCGCCGGCAGCCCAGCGCGAAGTGCAATTGATGCTGCGGACGATCAACCGCATGTAGGCCAAAGGAAGGGCGCGGTTCTCCGCACCCATCCCGCAACGACCGATCAGTGGCCCTCGAACTCGATCAGCGTGCGGACATTGACGCCGAGCGCTTCGAGTTTCTTGCGCCCGCCGAGTTCAGGCAGGTCGATGACGAAACAGGCGGCGACGATCTCGGCGCCCATCTGCTTCAAGAGCTTGGTGGCCGCTTCCGCCGTGCCGCCGGTCGCGATCAGGTCGTCGACCAGGATCACCTTTTCGCCCGGCTGGATCGCATCCTTGTGCATCTCCATCTCGTCGACGCCATACTCCAGGCTGTAGGCGATACGTACGGTGTCGTGCGGCAGCTTGCCCTTCTTGCGGATCGGCACAAATCCCGACGAGAGCTGATGCGCGATCGCACCACCGAGGATGAAGCCACGCGCCTCGATGCCGGCGATCTTGTCGATCTTGGTGCCGGCATAGGGATGCACCAGTTCGTCGATCGCGCGGCGGAAGGCGCGCGGATTGCCGAGCAACGTGGTGATATCGCGAAACATCACGCCCGGCTTCGGATAGTCAGGAATGTTCCGGATGGCGGCAATCAGTTCCGATTGAACGGTGGAGGTCATGGGCAAAAGGGCCTTTGCGTCTCTTGTTACCGCAAACCCATAACACCATCGGCCCGCTTGTCTATAACGGTTTCTTGTCGCGCGTTCGGCGGGAACAATTGGCCGTGCCGGGGGTTGATGCTACTCTGACCGTGCGGTCGCCCGACCGGCGCGCCGCGCTCTCGCATCAAACTTACACAGGGAAGGAAGCAACCATGCGCCTGTTTGAATGCGGTTCCCTCGTCCCGGGTTGCGAATGGCACACCCGCGCCGACAACGATGCCGAAATCGTGCGCCGCGTCGTCGACCACATGCGTGAAACGCATGGCGAGACCGTCATCCGCGAAAACATGATCGACAACATCAAGGCCCGGATCACCGACGAGTCCAAGGCGGCCTAGCCGTCCGGCCAAGGCGGCTTAAGCCGTCCGGCCAAGGCGGCCTGATCAGGACGGCTGCACCATGGCTTCGAGCCGGGCGACGAGGTTTGCCCGGTCGAGATTGAAGTTGCGCTCGATCCAGAGATTTTCGAGTTCGCCGAGGATTTCCCCCACACGCGGGCCGGCCGGCACGCCGGCTTTCAGGACGTCACCGCCATTCAGCGGGAAGCTTGGCCGCTTGAAGGCCTCGACCCGTGCCAGGAGCCGCCGCAGCGAAGCGGTCTCGGACAAAAACGCCGGGTCGCCTTCCGACTTGCGCCGCGCTGTTGAGAGCGCCAGTCGCAGTCTTACAACGATCCCTTCCACGCCATTACGATAGAGCAACCGATCGAATGCCGTGTCGACGATCGTCGCCGGGACCGCAGGCGCCTTCGCCCAGCGGCTGAAATAGGCAGCCTCCGCCTTCGAGACACGCAGACGCTCTGCCATCGCCTCCAGACGCTCCTCATCCGGCGGCACGATCGCGGAAAGGCGCAGAAGCGGGTCCGGCTTCCAGCCGAAGGCCCGCTCGGCGGCAACGAGTTCCGGGATTGCGTCGATGCCCCATTTCTCGGTTTCCGGCAGGATTTCGGTGAGCACGCCGGCCTGGCGCATCCAAAGCAGCGCGCGGCCGGGATCATCGGCCGAAAGCAGCTTCTTCGTTTCCGCCCAGACCCGCTCGGCCGAAAGCGTTGCAAGCTTCGAGCGCGCACGGGCACAGGCACGCAAGCCGTCGGCATCCGGCCGGCCGCGGCCGTAATGGGCGAAGAAGCGGAAGAAGCGCAGGATGCGCAGATAGTCCTCGGCGACACGCTCGCTGGCATCGCCGATGAAGCGCAGCGTCCGCGTTTCGATGTCGGCGAGCCCCCCGACATCGTCGAAGACCTCGCCGCGGTCGTTGGCGTAGAGTGCGTTGATGGTGAAGTCCCGCCGCTCGGCATCGGCCTTCCAGTCGGTGCCGAAGGCCACTTCCGCACGGCGGCCATCGGTCGCAACGTCACGGCGAAGCGTCGTGACCTCATAGGGCGTGCCGTCGATGACGAGCGTCACCGTGCCATGGTCGATGCCGGTCGGCACCACCTTGATGCCGGCCGCCTTCGCCCGCTCGGCGACCTCGTCGGGGCGCCAGGTGGTCGCCATGTCGATATCGCCGGCCGGCAAGCCCATCAAGCTGTTGCGCACTGCGCCGCCGACGACCCGGACTTCGCCGCCGTCGACATTGAGCACATCGAAAACGCGACGCAGAGAAGGCGTCGAGAACCAGCCTTCGCCAGCAACCGAGGTCATGCATAAAGCCTTTCATAGAGCATGCGCAGAATTCCGGCGGTGATACCCCAGATGTTGCGGTCGCCATAGGGCATCCGGTAGAAATGCCGTTCCTCGCCCTGCCAGTGCCCGCTGCCGCGATCGTGATTGCCGGGGTTCATCAGGAACGACAGCGGCACCTCGAAGACGCTTTCGACCTCTTCCGGGTTGGGAACCAGTTCGAAACCCGGCTTGACCACCGCCAGCACCGGGGTGATGCGGAAACCGGACATGGCCATGTAATGCGGAAGCCGGCCGATGGTTTCGACGAAGCGCGGATCGAGCCCGATCTCTTCCTGCGCCTCGCGCAACGCCGCCACTTCGACCGACCGGTCTTCGGGGTCCACGGCACCGCCCGGAAAGGCGACCTGGCCGGAATGCTTGCGCAGGCTGGTGGTGCGCTGCGTCAGGATAACCGTCGCATCGTCGCCATCATCAACAACGGGCACCAGGACCGCGGCATCCTTGAGCTTCAGCGTCTCCAGATAGGGCACGATGCCCGGATTGAGCAGGAAGTCGCCGTGCTCGCGCCAGGAGGTCTCGATCGGCCCACCCATCTGGGTCAGCGCCCGACGACGAAACTCGTCGGCTGAGAAGGGATGCGCATTCATCGGGAAAGCGCTTCCAGCTCGGCTGCCGGCATGATCGGGAAGACCGCACCGCCCGAGCGCACGCAGAACATCTCGGTGCCGTCGATCGCAACCGTCTCGCCGAGCTCGACGATGTCATACATGACCGGCCGCGACACCAGGGCTTCCAGCCGCCCTCGCACGTGCAGGTAAGGCTTCAGCTCGCGGTTCTCGCCATGGATGACGAAGCGCAGCGGATGCTCCGGCCCGGCTTCGACCACGTCGCCGACATTGGTGCGGAAGGTCAGGACCTGCCCCTCCTTCCCCTCGGTCACGCTCATCTCGACGGCGACAAAAGGCGCATCGACGATGCGGATGCCGACCTTTTCCACAGGCGTGACGAGATAGGTGCGCCCATCCTCGTCCTTGCGCAAAACGGTGGAAAACAGCCGCACCAAGGGCTGCCGGCCAATCGGCGTGCCCAGATAGAACCAGGTTCCGTCGGCGCGGATCTCCATGTCGATGTCACCGCAAAACGGCGGATTCCAGCGGTCCACCGGTGGCAGGCCGCGCGCTTTTTCGCCGGTCTGCCCGGCGGCACGCGCAATCAGGGCCGCCAGTCCGGCCGCATCGCCGGTTTGCTGAATTTCGGCTTCTGCCATTGTTCCGTCCCGTTTGACCTCGATTTTGCATCGAGACCTTTGATATCTCACGAGATAGTGCGTCGGCGCCGACTTGTCAGCCGTCCGGCAGGGTCTAAATTGGATTTTGGCGACTGAAATCCAGGCTACCGCATGATTCCTTGAATCGGGATCGATCTAAGGACAGGCGTCATGCGGCGGCTCAATATTACAGCGAGCCTGGCGCGCTCTATAAGGACGCGCGGCGCTGTAGGGGCGATTCGGTTTAACAACGGGCGACCGGGGAGTATGACCATGAGTGTGATGAAGGGCGCGGCTGACGCGATCGACGAGAAGGCGATTGTCGCTGCGGCCGAAAGTGCGCTGGGCGAAATCGCCCGGGTGCGTGCGGAAGTCGGCAAAGTCATCTTCGGTCAGGAAAGCGTCGTCGAGCAGACCCTGCTTGCCGTTCTCTCCGGCGGTCACGCGCTGCTCGTCGGCGTTCCCGGCCTTGCCAAGACGAAGCTCGTCGCCACGCTCGGCACCGTGCTGGGGCTCGATTCCAGCCGCGTACAGTTCACGCCCGACCTGATGCCGTCGGATATTCTCGGTTCCGAAGTGATGGACCAGGACGGGGCCGGCCATCGCTCGTTCCGCTTCATTCCCGGCCCCATCTTCACGCAGTTGCTGATGGCCGACGAAATCAACCGCGCCTCGCCGCGCACCCAATCGGCACTGTTGCAGGCCATGCAGGAGTACCACATCACGGTTGCCGGCGCCCGCAAGGACCTGCCGGCGCCCTTCCATGTGCTCGCGACCCAGAACCCCCTGGAGCAGGAAGGCACCTATCCCCTGCCCGAGGCGCAGCTCGACCGCTTCCTGATGCAGGTCGACGTCGGCTATCCGGACCTAACGGCCGAGCGGCAGATCCTGCTCGAAACCACAGGTGTCGGCGAAGCGACCGCCCATCCGGTCATCGATGCCGCGCGGCTGCTGCAGATCCAGAGCCTCATCCGCCAGATGCCGGTCGGTGAGAAGGTGGTCGACGCGATCCTTTCGCTGGTGCGCTCCGCTCGCCCCGGCAACGGCAATGCCGCGACCGACAAGAACGTCGCCTGGGGGCCAGGCCCGCGCGCCGGCCAGGCGCTGATGCTCTGCGCCCGTGCCCGCGCGCTCTACGACGGTCGTCTGGCGCCTTCGATCGACGATATCCTGGCGCTGGCCGAACCGGTGCTTCAGCACCGCATGGCGCTGACCTTCGCCGCCCGCGCCGAAGGCATGACCGTGCGCGACGTCGTCGCCGATCTGGTGAAGCAGGCCAGAGGCTGACGCATGGCCACCGTCGGGCACATAGTCTCGCGTACTCCCGCCAGTGAAGTGCTTTCACGAGCGCAGCAGCGCGCCATGCTCGTACCCGATTGCCTGGTCGAGGCGCGACGGATCGCCAACACCGTAATTTCCGGCTGGCATGGCCGGCGCAAGCGCGGCATCGGCGAGAATTTCTGGCAGTTCCGGCCCTATTCGGACGGCGAGAGCATGTCGCGCATCGACTGGCGGCGTTCTGCCCGTGACGACCATACCTACGTGCGCGACCGCGAATGGGAAGCCGCCCACACCATCTGGCTGTGGGCCGATCTTTCGCCGTCGATGATGTACAAGTCGAAGCTCGGCACCGTGTCCAAGGAGAGCCGTGCGCTGGTACTGATGCTGGCGCTCGCCGAAATCCTCGCGCGCTCGGGCGAGCGCATCGGCTGCCCGGGCATCATGGAGCCGGTCTCGGCGCGCAACGCCGCCGAACGGCTGGCGACCGCCATCATGCTGAGCCCACTTGCCGAGGGCCTGCCGGAAACCGGAATGATCCGCAGCGCCAGCGACCTCGTGCTGATCGGCGATTTTCTCGATCCTGCCGAAAAGATCATGGACCGCCTCGGCCCGCTGGCCAGACGCGGCCTGCGCGGCCATGTGGTCGAGATCGCCGACCCGGCCGAAGAAGTGTTTCCCTATTCCGGCCGGACCGAATTCACCGACCCGGAGACCGGCGAGAAGCTGACCGCCGGCCGCGCCGAAGTGCTGCGTGAAGACTATCAGCGCGCCTATATTGGCCGCCGCGACACGCTGGGCGTGACGCTGCGCCATCTCGGCTGGACCTTCACCCCGCACAAGACCGACCGGCCCGCCTCCGAGGCGCTCGTCGCCGTGCACACCTATCTCTCCGGCATGCCGGGACGCGCTACCCACGGAGGCCAGCTATGAGCGGCCTCGCCTTCCTCTTCACCAATCCGGCCATCCTTGCCGCCCTGCTTGCCCTGCCGGTCATCTGGTGGCTGCTGCGGATGACGCCGCCAAGGCCGTCGGCCGAAGTCTTCCCGCCGCTGCGCATCCTCGCGTCGGTGATGAAGCGTGAGGAGACCCCGGCGCAAAGCCCGTGGTGGCTGACGCTGTTGCGCATGCTGATGGCCGCCGCCCTTATCCTTGCGATCGCCGATCCGGTGATCAACCCGCGGCAGAACACGCTTTCGTCAGCCGGTCCGCTTGCCCTCGTCATCGACAATAGCTGGGCGACAGTCTCCGACTGGAACCAGCGGGTCGAAGCCGCCGGTGCGCTGATCGACGACGCGGAAGCCAAGGAGCTTCCCGTTTCGATCGTCTTTACCACCGACCGCCAGCACGACGCGACGCCCGCTTCCGCCGCCGCGGCGCGCGACCGCCTGGCCGCCGCCCAGCCGCAACCGCTGCCGGCCGACCGAGAGCGGGCACTCGCTGCCATGAGGGCCGCGCTTGCCGGCTCTCCGCCCGGCACCCTCGCCTTCCTCAGCGACGGCATCGAAGCGTCGAATGGCGGGACGATGCAGCAGATCGCAGAGCTCGGCGCTACGAATGTCCGCCGGGTCGAGGGCAATGCGGAAAGCGCCATCGCGCTGACGGCAGCGACCAACGAAAACGACGGAATGCGGGTTACCGCCTCGCGCCTGCCGCTCGGCGAGCCACGCGCCTATTACGTGCTTGCCCGTGACATTCGCGGCACGGCGATCGCCGAGGGCGAGCTTCGCTTCGCGACGGGCGCCACCACGGCGGATGCCTTGCTGAAGGCGCCCTTCGAGCTGCGCAACGACTTCGCGCGCCTGACGATCGAAGGCCAGGCGACGGCCGGTGGCCTGCACTTGCTCGATGACGGCAACCGCCGCCGCCGGGTCGCCCTGCTCAGCGGCGAGGTCCATCAGTCGCAACCGCTGCTTTCGCCGCTCTACTACATCAAGCGCGCGCTCGAGCCGCATGCCGACCTGATCGAACCCCGCGAAGAGGCGGTCGGGAAGGCAATCGCCGAGCTTCTGGCGCAAAATCCGTCGATCCTCGTCATGGCCGACGTCGGCCGTTTGCCGGACGAAAGCTACCCGCTGGTCACGCGCTGGCTGGAAAATGGCGGCATGCTGGTGCGCTTCGCCGGCCCGAGGCTCGCCGGCGCGCCCGCCGACGACCCGCTCGTACCGGTCGTGCTCCGGCAGGGCGAGCGTACGCTCGACGGCGCGCTTTCCTGGTCGGAACCGCAGCCGCTTGCCGATTATCCGTCCTCGAGCCCCTTTGCCGGACTGGAACGCCCGCGTGACGTCCTGGTAAAGCGCCAGGTGCTGGCGCAACCGACACCCGATCTCACGGAGCGGACCTGGGCCAATCTCGCCGACGGCACACCGCTGGTGACGACCGCCGAGCGCGGCCGCGGCCGCATCGTGCTCTTCCACGTGAGCGCCGATCCGAACTGGTCGAACCTGCCGATCTCCGGCTCGTTCGTCGACATGCTGCGACGGTCCATCCAGCTTTCGCGCGCCGGCGGCGTTGCCGGCGATCAGCCAAGCAAGGCGCAGACGTTGCCCCCCTATCGCCTGGTGAGCGCCCGCGGCGAACTGACCGGCGACACCGGCAGCGCTCGACCGCTCGAAATCGCACCCGGCATCGCGCCCACCGTTTCCGCCGACACGCCCCCCGGCCTCTACGGCTCGGAGGAAGGTTTCGTCGCCAACAATCTGCTGCCTGACGGCGGCAAGCTCACCCCGATTACAGGCAATCTCGTCGGAGCGCGGGCCGAAGGACTGGAGGGCGCCCGGCCCTTCTCGATCCGACCCTACCTCTTCGGGCTGGCGCTGGCGCTCTTCGTCCTCGATACGCTGATCGTTCTCTACATGGCCGGCGGTCTCGCCGGGCTGCGCCGGCGCGCAGGGCGCGGCGCCGCGGCCGCGGCACTGGTCGCAACCCTTGGCCTTGCGACGCTCGGCCTTGTAGCCGCTCTCGCCCCGGCGATCGCACATGCGCAGGACAGCCAGCCGAGCGACGAGCAGACGTTGCAGCGGCTGGACACGACCCATCTCGCCTATGTCATCACCGGCGAGCAGGAGGTCGACCGCCTCTCCGAACAGGGCCTCATCGGCCTCAGCAACTATCTGACCTACCGGACGGCGCTCGAACCCGGAGCGCCCGTCGGCGTCGACCTCGAACAGGACGAGCTGGCCTTCTACCCGATCATCTACTGGCCGGTTTCGGCCACCGCTCCGATGCCAAGCAGCCGGGTCATGAGCCGGATCGACGCCTATATGCGCAACGGCGGCACCGTTCTCTTCGACACGCGCGACCAGTTTTCCTCGCTGACACCGTCGGACACCGGCGACAGTCCCAACGTGCAGCGCCTGCAGGCGATGCTGAGCGGGCTCGACATTCCGCCGCTGGAGCCGGTGCCCTCCGACCACGTGCTGACGAAGGCCTTCTATCTGCTTTCGAACTTCCCCGGGCGCTATGCGGAAAGCCAGCTCTGGGTCGAGGCCGCCCCCAATGACGACGAAGACCGCAGCAATCGCCCCGTGCGCGGCGGCGACGGCGTCACGCCGATCATGATCACCGGCAACGATTTTGCCGGTGCCTGGGCCGTTGACGTCAACGGCGCGCCGCTCTTGCCGACAGTGCCGCCGGACGAGATGCAGCGCGAATATGCCTACCGCGCCGGCGTCAACATCATGATGTATATGCTGACGGGCAACTACAAGGCCGATCAGGTTCACGTGCCGGACCTTCTGCAAAGGCTTGGACAGTGAGGGCCGATCGATGACCTATGGCTTTGCCCCGCTGATCCCGTGGATCTACTTCGTCCCGCTGCTCGCAATCGCGGCGCTGTTCATCGCCTATGGCCTCTGGCAGAAGGTGCGCGGCGCCTGGCTGCGCCTGGCCGCACTCGCAGCGCTCGGACTGGCGATCGCCAACCCCTCCATTTTCGTGGAGCTGCGCGATCCGCTCTCGACCATCGTCGCCGTCGTCGTCGACCGCAGCCAGAGCCAGCAGAACGGCGACCGCACCGCGCAGACCGATCGCGCCGTCGAGGGCCTGAAGGAACGGCTGGCGGCCATACCGCTGATCGAGCCGCGGATCATCGAGGCAAACACCGATCCGGCAGATGTCTCACCGTCGACCAATCTCTTTGGCGCGCTTGCCTCCTCGCTGTCTGACGTTCCCCCGGCGCGCATCGGCGGCGCCATTTTCGTCACCGATGGCCAGATCCACGATGTGCCCGATGTCGCTCGCGCGCTCGGTTTCGACGCGCCCGTGCACGGGCTGATCACCGGCAAGCCCGATGAATTCGACCGGCGTGTCGAACTGATCAACCCGCCGCGCTTCGGCATTGTCGGCGAGGAACAGAAGCTCTCGTTCCGGGTGGTCGACGACGGGGCGGCACCCGGCGGCAGCGCCGAAGTCACGATCCGCCTCAACGGCAACGAGATCGCCCGCGAGCGGGCCGAGCCCGGCACGGACGTGCCGTTCGCCTTCAACGTTCCGCGCGGCGGCAACAACGTGCTCGAATTCGCCGTCGACGCCGTTCCCGGCGAAGTAACGACGGCCAACAACCGCGCGGTCCACGTGCTCGACGGCATTCGCGAGAACCTGCGCGTGCTCTTGGTCTCCGGCGAGCCGCATGCCGGCGAACGCGCCTGGCGCAACCTCTTGAAATCCGATGCGGCCGTCGATCTCGTACATTTCACCATTCTGCGTCCGCAGGAAAAGCAGGACGGCACGCCGATCAACGAACTGTCGCTGATCGCCTTCCCGACGCGCGAACTCTTCGTCGACAAGATCAACGAGTTCGATCTGATCATCCTCGACCGCTACCAGCACCGCGGTCTGTTGCCGATCCTCTACTACGACAACATCGCGCAATATGTGGAGAACGGCGGCGCGCTGCTGATCGCGGCAGGTCCCGAACATGCCGGCGACGATTCGATTGCAGCGACACCGCTTGAGGCAGTGCTGCCGGCCGCGCCGACGGGCGTCATGAACGAAAAGGCCTTCTTCCCGCGCCTGTCGGAGGAAGGAAAGAAGCATCCGGTGACCCGCGGTCTGGAAGGCTCCGACAGCGAGCCGCCGCATTGGGGCCGCTGGTTCCGCACCGTCGACGTCAACCGACCGCAGGGCCATACGGTCATGGAAGCGGCCGACGGCAAACCGCTGCTGGTGCTCAACCGTGTCGGCAAGGGCCGCGTCGCCATGCTGCTCTCCGATCAGGGCTGGCTCTGGGCTCGCGGCTTCGAAGGCGGCGGACCCCACGTGTCGCTCTATCGCCGCACCGCCCATTGGCTGATGCAGGAGCCCTCGCTCGAAGAAGAGGCGCTGACGGCACGCGCGCGCGGCCGGACGCTCGAAATCACCCGCCAGACGATTGATGGCGATCCGGGTCCGGTGACGCTGGTCGCTCCCTCCGGCGGGAAGCAGGACGTCAAGCTGACCGAACGCCAGCCGGGCCTCTACTCGGCCGAAGTCGCCACCACGGAAACCGGGCTCTTCGAGATGTCGAACGGCGACCTTACGGCCCTTGCCCATGTCGGCGACCCCAACGCTCCGGAATTCAAGGCCGCGATCTCGACCGAGGACAAGCTGCGTCCCTGGGCGGAAAAGACCAAGGGCATCGTGCAGCGCCTCGCAAGTGCCGATGGACCGCTCGACCTGCCCACGGTTCTGCCGGTCAGGGGCTCGATCCGAGCGGCAGACGACCAGCGGCTCTCGATCCGCATGACCGACGAAACCGTGCTGAAGGGCGTCAATTCAGTGCCGCTGTTTACCGGCTTCCTTGGTCTTGCGGCGCTGCTGCTGCTGATTTCCGCCACCTGGTATCGCGAGGGACGATGAGCGACAGCAGCATCGTCGTCAGCGACCTTCGCGACGCACCGCATTTCTTCGATGCCGTGGCCGACCGCGTCTGGCGCGCCTGGTGGGAGCCGCACGGCTTCCCGCTGGAACACATTACCGGCCTGCTTCAGGCGAGCCTTGCCGACGATGCCGAGCCGCTGTGTCTGGTGGCGCATGCCGGCGACCGTTTCGTCGGCACCGCCTCGGTCATCGCCTCCGATCTTGAGGAGCGACCGGATCTCACGCCGTGGGTTGCTGCCGTCTGGGTCGATCCGCCGTTCCGCGGGGCAGGTATCGGCGGCGACATCGTGCTGAAGGCAGCGCAGGCGGCGCTCGATACCGGCGCCGAAGCCGTGCATCTTTGCGCCCTCTCGGGCAAGCGCGCCTTCTACGAGCGTCTCGGCTGGCAGCTCGACGAGACGGATGTCGGCGAAGACCGCCTGGATGTCTTCAGCATGCGCCGTGTCGAAAGGTAAAGGCCGATGTTCGTCGTCACCGACGCCCCGCCGCCCGAGGCGATCGAAGCAATCGGCAACGGTCTTGCAGCCTTCAACGCCGCCGACGTCGGCCCGTCGGAGCGACGCCCCCTCGCCGTCCTTGTCGGCGGCCCCGAGGCACAGGGAGCCCGCGGCGGCCTGAACGGCTACACCGGCTGGGGCTGGCTATTCGTGCAATGGCTGTGGTTACCGGAAGATCTTCGCGGACAGGGGCTTGCCGGCAAGTTGCTCCAGGCGGCCGAGGACGAAGCGCGCAATCGCGGCTGCCACAGCGCCTGGATCGACACCTTCAACCCGCAGGCCCTGCGCGCCTACGAGCGTCAGGGCTATGCGGCCTTCGGTGAACTGCCGGATTTCCCTGTTGGCCGAACCCGGGTGTTTCTGAAGAAATCGCTCGTCGCGCGATAAGGTCCGGGATCAGACGGCAAGCGGCAACGCAATCGGCTCCGCCTGCATCAGCCTATCATCCCGCCAGGCGATAACGCCGGCAAGTCCGGCATGCACACCCTCTGCCATCGGCACGACGAGCACCCGCGCCGGGTCGACCGGCCCAGGGAACTCGAGTGCCGCGTAACGCACCTTCTCGAAGCCGAGCGGCTGGTAATAGGGCGGATCGCCGACAAGGATCACCGCGTGTGAGCCCTTGCGCCGCGCCGCCTCGACCGCGATGCGCACCAGTTCCCGGCCGATGCCCTGGTTCTTGTGCGACGGCCTGACGGCGAGCGGTCCGAGCAGGTGGCCCTTGATCGAGCCCGCCATGACCGGCGTCATCCGGACCGATGCGATCGTCTCGCCATTGTCGGCGCAGATGAAGGACAGCGACCGGTCATGCGGCCCCTGCTCGCGGATGCGCGCGGCCGCCCGGGCAAACCGGCCGGGGCCGAAAGCTTCTTCGTTGATGATTTCGATGGCTGCGTCATGGGACGCGTCTTCGGTCAGATAGACGAGATCGTGCTTTTTCATGAGATCGAGAAACCAGGCATGCGAACAGACATAGGGATGGCTTCGCCCGATGAGGGCGTTGGCAGCATCAGCGTCGTCGCAGGTTTCCCGAGAACATCATCTGTGCGGATTCTTCCAGACACGAAAAAATTTGTGAAATCGCCGATAGCAGAAATTTGCCCTCTGTCAAAGCCTAAAACGCACTGTTCCGATTTCGCCACCTATCGAATGTCGCTGGAAGCGCTATCTATTGACGCAACGATCATGAAGGAGTTTGTCCGATGGGCAGGTTGGTAGATGGCGTCTGGCAGGACGTCTGGTACGACACGGTGGCAACGAACGGCCACTTCAAGCGCAGCGCTTCGCAGTTCCGCAACTGGGTGACGGCGGACGGGTCGGCCGGCCCGAGCGGCGACGCAGGCTTCAAGGCCGAGGCCGATCGCTATCACCTCTATGTTTCGCTCGCCTGTCCATGGGCCCATCGTACACTGATCTTCCGCAAGCTGAAAAAGCTCGAGGACCTGATCTCCGTTTCCGTGGTCGATCCGCTGATGCTCACCCAGGGCTGGGAATTCAAGGACGGCGGCATCGGCACCGGCGATCATCTCTTCGGCTCGAAGGCGCTGTGGCAGGTCTATACCCTCGCCGATGCCAACTATTCCGGCCGCGTGACCGTGCCCGTCCTCTGGGACAAGAAGCAGAACACCATCGTTTCGAATGAATCCTCCGAGATCATCCGGATGTTCAACTCCGCCTTCGATGGCCTGACCGGCTCGACGCTCGATTTCTATCCGGAAGAGCTGCGCGGCGAGATCGATGCGATGAACACCGACGTCTACAATGACGTCAACAACGGCGTCTACAAGGCAGGCTTTGCCACCACGCAATCCGCCTACGAGGAAAGTGTGACGGCACTCTTTGCCCGGCTGGACAAGCTGGAAGAGCGCCTCGGCTCGCACCGTTACCTCACCGGCAGCCGCCTCACCGAGGCCGACTGGCGGCTATTCACGACGCTGGTGCGCTTCGATCCTGTCTATGTCGGCCATTTCAAATGCAACATCCGCCGGATCGCCGACTATCCGAACCTCCAAGGGTATCTGCGGGAACTCTATCAGGTGCCGGGCGTGGCCGAGACGGTCGACATGCGCCACATCAAGGAGCACTACTACCGCAGCCACACGACCATCAACCCGACCGGCGTCGTGCCGGTGGGCCCGGTGCTCGACCTCACCGCCCCGCACGGACGAGAGGCGCTGTAAGCCCGCAATGAAACGGGCAATCGATCGCGGCTACCAGTAGCGATCGATTGCGATGCCGCCGGCAAGTTCCGCAAGCCGGCGGCGTGTTGCCGGCGTGGTGTCGTCAGGCAGCGCGTCCAGTGCGAAGAAGCCACTTTCGGAAATCTCGAGATCGGGCGTTTTCGGCGCGCTCTGGCTGACACCGTCACAGCGGTAGAAGACGACGTGGTCGCGGCGGCTCGTGCGCCTGTTGTAGTAGACCTGGATGAGCACCGGCGGCGCCGAAACTTCGAGGTTCCCCTCCTCGCGCAACTCCCGCAGCAAGCCGTCGATCGAGGCCTCGTCGCGGTCGAGCCCTCCGCCCGGCAGGTGCCAGCCCGGCAGGTAGGAGTGGCGGACGAGGAAAACGCGGCCCTCGCCATCGAAACAGGCCGCCCGCACACCCATCGTCATGCCGCGTGCAACAGCGTAGTAGCCATGCGCAAGCCACATCAGCAGCCGGAGATACCAGCGCCGCATCTCCGGTGGCCGATCCTGTTCCAGGCGTTTTTTCCTTCCTCGTCCCGGCCACACGCGATTCATCGGGCGACCTGATTCCCCTCGGCCGGAATATGCGCTAGACGGGGTCGATGTTCAAACTCGCCCATATTTCCGACGTCCACCTCGGGCCCTTGCCCGAGCTATCCCTCAGGGAACTCGCTTCCAAGCGCATCACCGGTTTCGTCAACTGGCACCGCAACCGCAGCCGCCATCTCTTCACCGGTACGCTCGACACCCTGCTGGCCGACATCGAGAAGAAGGATCCGGACCATCTGGCGATGACGGGCGATCTCGTCAATCTCGCCTCCTCGCTCGAGATCAAGGCGGTCACCGAATGGCTGGAGGATGCGGGCAAGCCGGAAAACATCTCCGTCGTTCCGGGCAACCACGACGCCTATGTTCCGGGCGCCTACGAGAAGACCACCCGTGCCTGGTATCCCTATATGCGCGGCGACGATGCGCCGGCGCATTGGCATGACCGGCACCGCTGCTTTCCCTACATGCGCGTGCGCGGCCCGGTGGCGCTGATCGGCTGCTCGACCGCCGTTGCGACCCCGCCCTTTGCCGCCAGCGGCTATTTCGGCCAGCGCCAGGCCCGCGCCACCGTCAATCTGCTGAGACAAGCCGGCGAAGCCGGGCTCTTCCGAATCGTCATGATCCACCATCCGCCGATCCGCGGCGCAACCTCGATGCACAAGCGCATGATCGGCATTCGCCGCTTTGCTGCGACGATCTCGTCCGGCGGCGCGGAACTCGTGATCCACGGCCACACGCACCTCAACACTGTCTATTGGCTGAAGGGCCAGCATGCCCCTGTCCCGGTTGTCGGCATCGCCTCGGCCTCGCAAGGTCCTGGCGGCCACAAGCCGCCGGCAGCTTACAACCTGTTCACCGTCGCCGGTGAAGCCGGGAACTGGCACCTGACGCGCGAGCGCTACGCCCTGAACGACGATGCCACCACGGTGTCGCTCGCCGAAACCACACGCTTCTAGCCGAACGCAGCCTCCCTCCGCAGAAAATTCATCGCCCGGCGAATAAACCCCGGCCCTGCTGCGTCATACTCCGGTCCGCCGCCGCATGGCAGCGCGCCCGCCTCTGCGCGAATGCAGGACACGCAGTCGTTTGAAACAGCGCGAGGCTTTCGCGGTCATGCGCCAGTAATGGGAGATGGCATGATGAACCACAAGAACCTCGTTTTCGCCCTGTTCGCCGCCGGGGCAACCAGCTTCATGGCGCATGCGGTGATGGCCGCCGGCGAGGATACGAGCGAACCGCCGAAGAAAACCAAAACGACCAGCGAATGCACCGACGGCAAGGTGTGGGACGCCAAGAAAAAGGCCTGCGTTGACGCCAAGAAGAGCGACCTTGGCGACGATATCCTGTTCCAGGCGGCCCGCGAACTCGCCTATGCCGGCCAATATGAAAATTCGATCAGAGTGCTCGGCGCCGTCAAGGACCAGCGGAGCGCCCGGGTGCTCAACTACCTCGGCTATGCCAACCGCAAGGCCGGGCGCATGGAACTCGGCATGCAGTACTACAAACGCGCGCTCCAGGCCGACGAGAACTACATCCTCGCCCGCTCCTACATGGGCCAGGCGCTGATCGAACAGGGCCGCGTCGAGGAAGCGCGTGTGCAACTCGTCGAGATCCGCGACCGCGGCGGCGAAAACACCTGGGCTTACCGCGCCCTGCTGCAGTCGCTCGGCGGCGTCCGCCAGTACTGACCGGGCGGTAACATGGACGGGCGGCGCCAGGCGCCGCCCTCGATCCGACGTGCCACAGACACGGACTGGGACGCTAGGTTTTCTTCGACCCGCTTGCCGCCGGCCCGTTCTTTTTGGGCTCGCTTGCCTTGGCTGCATTTCCCTTCGCCCCGCCTGCCGTGGGACCGCTTCCGGTCGTGCCATCAGCAATCGACTTTGCCTCGTTCTTCTTCTCCGACCATTCCGGCGGCAGGCCGAGCGCGCCGCCGGCGATGCCGCCGAGACCGGACCCCTTGCCGAACACGGCGCAATCCGGATCGGTGGGTTTGCCGGTGACGGCATAGGCGACGCTGTTCTTGACGTTCTTCATCGACGGCAGCTCAAAATCGGACTTCATCGGGTCACCCGATTTTTCGAGCAGCGCACTGAAGTCGCTTGAGAAGTCGCCTGCAAGCTCGAAGGCGTCGGCGGCCGTCGAGGCGCGGGACCCGTTGGTGAGGATGTTGGCGCCACGCGCCCATGCCAGCCCGGCGATCTGCTTGCCCATCGGGTCGAATGCCTCCGCCTCGACCGCGAGACTTCCAAGGCCGATGGGAATGCGCGGAACCGGGATCGGAGCGACGGCCGAGGTGACGGTCGACACGCCGGCGACGACTGCGTTGGTCGATTTGACCTTGCTGATCACGGAGCGCACCGCCATGTCGGCGGGCTTGGAGATCGGCACGACGTCGAATTGCTCGCTCAGGGCTTCGCAGAGCGACCGGTCGATCGCCGTGGCCACCAGCTTCTTTTGCGGATCCCCGAGCTTGTCGAGATCCGCGGTGGCGGCAAAGGTCGTCGGGATCACATGCACCGTCTTGACGTTCTTGGTGGCAGCAGAATCCACCCGGTACTTCGTCTTGGTCACCATCCCGTCGCTGACAACGAAATCCTTGTAGGAGGATAGAGACCCCGTTTCCATGACCTGGGCGCTCTGGCAGGCGGCGAGCCCCGCAAACAAAGGCACCAGCGCAGCCGTGCGAATGACGGCCGCACCTCCCCGAATGCGGCGTCCGCCACAATGTCTCCCGACAAACCTGACAATACTCATGCCATTGCGATGCTGTGCGTTCATTGGCGTATCCCCGACGTCGACCTGCAGTTGTGCATGAGGTCCGGCCAGATTCGGGCCGAACTTTGACGCCATCTCCGGCCACCATTGCAGTTAACGGTAACGAAGCGCGTGATTAACGGCCGCGGGCAAGCGAAAGCTTTTTGGGAAAAGGCGCCATGAAGCAGCAGAATTTGCTTTCCGTTCCGGGACTTCCCTTGCAGACTAAGGAGCAAATGTTTCATATCATCCGCTCGTGCGCAGCACGGCGAATAAATGCATGATCCGGCACGTTTCATTGGAAGAGAAATGCGTCCAGCGGCAGAAACGAAGGACTTCAGACGCGACTTGGTCAGCCTGCTGCCCAAATTGCGCCGTTTCGCGATGACGCTGACGCGCAATGCCAATGACGCCGACGACCTCGTCCAGGAAGCCTGCGAGCGCGCGATCACCCGCAGCCACCTCTGGAACGGAGAGGGCCGGCTGGAAAGCTGGGTCTACGCGATGACGCGCAATCTCTGGGTCGACGAAATCCGCAAGCGCAAGGTTCGCACCGGCAGCGGCACCGTCGATGCGCTCGGACATGACGAACTCAGCATCGAGCCGTCGGCCGAAAAAGCCGTCTACGCCAATCAGTTGCAGAAGATGATCCTGTCGATGCCCGAGGGGCTGGCGAGCGTATTCCTGCTGGTCAATGTCGAAGGCCACAGCTATCGCGAGACCGCCGATATCCTGGGCATTCCGATCGGCACCGTCATGAGCAGACTGTCGACCGCGCGCCTCAGGCTCGCGGCGATGATCTCAGAGAATACCGAAAGGAGGGCCTGACCGTTGCAACAGACAAGGGGTCAAGCGCTCGAAGTGCGCCTTTCTGCCTATATCGACGGCGAGATCGGCGAAGCTGAACGAACCGAACTCGACGCGATTCTCGCCCGCGACGAGGACGCCAAGGCGTTGTTCGAGAGGCTGAAGGCCGGCAGCAGCTTCGGCGATACCGCCTTCGAAGATTTCCTGCACGATCCCGTGCCGCTCGCTCTTGTCCGGCAAATCAAGCAGGGTCCAGGGGTCAATCCGAAGACCGAGCGGATTGCGGCAACGACGACCACTGTCCGGCACGCGCGGGTCTGGCCGCGCATGCTTGCCGCATCGGTGGCCCTGCTGCTGCTCGGCGGCGGCGCCGGCTTCATCGTCGGGACGGCGAACACCGGGAGCGAGCCGACCAAGCTCGCCGCAGCGCGTGGCTGGCTCGACGACATCGCCGACTATCACCGCATCTATTCGCGGCAGAAGGAGCATCTGGTCGAGGTCCCGGCGACAGAGGGACCGAAGATCGAGACCTGGCTTGCCGCAAGCGTCGGTGTTCCCTTCAAGGTCCCGCAGCTTTCCGGCAAGGGCCTGACCTTCGAGGGCGCGCGGCTGCTCGTCGCCAACGGCAAGCCCGTGGCGCAGCTCGTCTACCGAAGCACCGAAGGCGAAATCTTCGCGATCTGTTTCCTCAAGAACACCACCGGCCCGCAGGCGGAGCAGTTCGACGAGAGCATCCGCGACGATCTCGGCATGGTCTCCTGGCAGCGAGGCGGCGCCTCGTTCGTGCTCGTCGGCCCGTCTTCGCATGTCGGCATGCAGGACATCGCCGAAGCCGTCGCCGCGACGATCTGAGATCGACGGCAGCCCCTACCCCTGAAACGAAAAGGCCGCGCCGGGTTTCCCCGACGCGGCTTCATTCGTCACGCTGAAGTGTATCAGCCGCGCTTCATCTCGAGTACGCGGTTTGCCGCCGAAACGATCGCTTCGAGCGAGGCGGCAACGATGTTGGTGTTGATACCGGCGCCGAACAGCTTGCCACCCGGGTGCTCCATCTCGACATAGGCGATCGCGGCTGCGTTCGAGCCGTGCTGCAGCGAGTGCTCGGAGTAATCCGCAACCGAGAGGTCGATGCCGAGATAGATCGACAGCGCATTGATAAAGCCGTCGATCGGGCCGGTGCCCTTGCCTTCGATGCGCTTGACCTCGCCATTGTCGGTGATCTCGGCCGCCACCACGCGCACGCCCTTGTGCTCGCCCACCGGATAAGTGTGATGGTCGACGAACTTGATGCGCGCGCCCGGCTGCTCGACGTAGCGCTCGATGAAGCGCTCGTAGATGCGCTTGGACGGCAGCTCCTTGCCTTCCTCGTCGGTGATGCGCTGGATGTCCTCGCGGAACTCGACCTGGAGGTTGCGCGGCAGGTTGATGCCGTAGTCTTCCTGCAGGATGTAGGCGATGCCGCCCTTGCCCGACTGCGAGTTGATGCGGATGATCGCCTCGTAGGAGCGGCCGACGTCACGCGGATCGATCGGCAGGTACGGCACTTCCCAGAGCGGCTTGTTGGCGGTCTTGATCGCCTTCATGCCCTTGTTGATCGCATCCTGGTGCGAGCCGGAGAAGGCCGTGTAGACCAGTTCGCCGACATAAGGATGGCGCTCGGGAATGACCATCTGGTTGGAGTATTCGTAGACTTCCTTGATCCGCTCGATATCGGAGCAGTCGAGCTGCGGATCGACGCCCTGCGTGAACATGTTCAGCGCCAGCGTCACGACATCGACGTTGCCGGTGCGCTCGCCATTACCGAACAGCGTGCCTTCGACGCGGTCGGCGCCAGCCATCAGGCCCAATTCGGTGGCGGCGATGCCGGTGCCGCGGTCGTTGTGCGGGTGCAGCGAGATGATCAGGCTTTCGCGGTTGTCGAGGTTGCGGCACATCCATTCGATCTGGTCGGCATAGATGTTCGGCGTCGCCATCTCGACGGTCGAGGGCAGGTTCAGGATCAGCTTGTTGTCTGGCGTCGGCTTGACGATCTCGGTGACCGCGTTGCAGATCTCCAAGGCCACTTCGAGCTCGGTGCCGGTAAAGCTTTCCGGCGAATACTCGAAGCGGTAGCCGCCGCCGGCCTTGGCCGCCATGTCGGTGATCATCTTGGCGGCGTCGGTCGCAATCTGCTTGATGCCGCGCACGTCCTTGGCAAACACCACGCGGCGCTGCAGTTCACTCGTCGAATTGTAGAAATGCACGATCGGTTGGTGCGCGCCTTCCAGCGCTTCGAAGGTGCGGGTGATCAACTCGGGCCGGCACTGCACCAGCACCTGCAGCGACACATCCTTGGCGACATTGCCTTCCTCGATGCACCAGCGGGCAAAATCGAAATCGGTCTGCGAGGCCGAGGGGAAGCCGATTTCGATTTCCTTGAAGCCCATGTCGAGCAGCAGCTGGAACATGCGGGCCTTGCGATCGTGCCCCATCGGGTCGACCAGCGACTGGTTGCCGTCACGCAAGTCGACCGAGCACCAGATCGGCGCCTTGGTGATCGTCTTCGACGGCCAGGTGCGGTCGGTGAGCGCGATCTGCGGATAGGCCTGGTACTTCACCGCCGCTTCCGGCATGCCAATCTTAACGGGATGGGATTTCTGGATCATTGCAGCTTCTCTTCATCACTGGACGTCCTGGCCGCCTTGCCATACCCGATCGGGGATCGGATTGCGATGGCTAATGCCGCGCCGAACGCGCCTTTATCCTAAAACACTTGATGGGGTCGAGGAGCATCCGCCGGCGTGGCTTTTCGGCCGCCGGGCGCTCCTCAGCGAACCCGGCAACCGCGAGTAAGGCCGAGAAGAAGAAGCGAGGCGAAGGCGCGCGACGGCGCACGATTGGTATCGTGTCCGGCGGGGATCGAGGCGATCCGATATGCGTCAGCCTTGGTCATGCTCAAAGCCTATACACGGCTTGCCAGAGTGGAGCAAGCCACGCGATGGCGAGGATCACCGCAAAAAGAAAAGGGCACCGGCGAAATGCCGATGCCCTCCAAATCCTTGACTTGCTTGCGAACTCAGATGTCCGCAGCAGACGAGATGATCCGCGAAACGAGGCCGTAGGACTTCGCTTCCTCAGCGGAAAGCCAGTAATCGCGGTCCGTGTCCTTGGCGATCTTCTCGACCGGCTGGCCGGTTGCGTCGGCGAAGATCTTGTTCAGGCGATCGTTCATCTTGATGATTTCGCGTGCCTGGATCTCGATGTCCGACGCCATGCCGCGGGTGCCGCCCGACGGTTGGTGAAGCAGGAAGCGGGTGTTCGGCAGGCAAATGCGACGCTCCTTGGGAGCGCCGACAAAGATCAGCGCGCCGGCGGAAGCGACCCAGCCGGTGCCGATGGTCCAGACCTTCGGCTTCACGAACTTGATCATGTCGTGGATGCTGTCGCCCGATTCGACATGGCCGCCCGGCGAATTGACGAAGATGCGGATGTCTTCGTCGCTGGCGGCGGCAAGCGCCACGAGCTGCGAGCAGACCTTCTGCGCCAGTTCCTGATTGATCGACCCGTAGATGAAAATCGAACGCGACTTGAAAAGGTTCGCCTCCGTTTCCTTGCCGAGCGGCAATTCGGTCTTCTTGTCGTCCTCGTCGTCGTTCATCATCCGTTTTTCTCCGGCGTCTCATGAAGTCTTCAGTCAAAGTCAGATAATGCGACTCGACCCCGAAGACAATGCAACAAACCGAAGCGGCGACAAAGCAGCAAGGTCGACTATGCTTATGGTAAAAACACCTACCGCCAAATGCCGTATAGACAGGGGGACGGAGGCCAATAAGATCGGTCGCGTCAAACACTCAAGAGTGGGGCCAGCCTCCCAGGTCCCGCCGATCCATGGGGACACGCATGAACAGACGCATCCTGATCGCCACTGCGGCGCTGATCGCCTCCGCCGCACCCGCCTTCGCCCATCTCAATCCGGCAGAGCACGGCTCGTTTGCCGCCGGCTTCTCGCATCCGCTGTTCGGACTTGACCATATCCTGGTCATGGTCGCCGTCGGCCTCTGGGCGGCGCAGATCGGCGGCCGGGCGCTCGTCGTCGTGCCGGCGGCCTTCGTCGCGATGATGGCAGCGGGCTTCGCGCTGGCGGTTGCCGGTGTCGACCTGCCCTTCGTCGAGCCGGCGATCCTCGCCTCGGTGGTGGCACTCGGCCTGCTTGTTGCCATGGCGGTGCGGCTCGACACGGCAGCATCCGCTGCGATCGTCGGCGTCTTCGCCCTCTTCCACGGCCATGCCCATGGCGGCGAACTCGGCAGCGCCGGGGCGCTTGCCTTCTCGGTCGGCTTCATCCTCGCCACCGCCGCGCTGCACGTGGCCGGCATCGGCCTCGGCATCGCCCTTCAGCGCCTCTCCGGCGGCGGCCTGCTTGCCCGCCTCCTCGGTGGTCTCACGGCTCTGGCCGGCGCTGCCTTGATCTTCGGCTGAAATCAAACGGGCATGCAGCACGGACGAATTATCTTTCTGAACGGCACGTCGAGTGCCGGAAAGTCAACGCTGGCAAAGGCGCTCCGGGAAATCCTCCCGGAGCCCTTTTGTTACTATGCCTCCGACCAGCTTGCCGACGCCGGATTTCGGGTCCTTAGGCGCGGCATGCATCCTGGAATGCGCGGCGAGCGTGCGAGGTTCTTCGACGGATTTCATCGCTCGATCGCAGCCTTCGCCGAGGCCGGCAACGACCTGATCGTCGAGCACATCGTCGAGGAGTCGGAGTGCACGCGCCGATCGAAGACCTGGAGCGTCGCGAGCGCGAGCGCGGCGACCGCACGATCGGCGAAGCCCGCTTTCACCTGAAGACGCACGATTACTGCGCCTACGACCTAGAAGTGGACACGCGCGACCCGACCGATCAGATCGCTGCGCGCATCGTTGACGCCTGGCTCAAACGCCAGTCACTCAGACCGTAGCGGGGGATCTCCCGCTTTAGCCGCGACCGCGATAGGTCGGCACGCCCTGGTCGGGCAGCCACAGGCCCTCGGGCGGCTTGCCGGTCTGCCAGAAGACGTCGATCGGGATGCCGCCGCGCGGATACCAATAGGCGCCGATGCGAAGCCAGCGTGGCTGAAGCAACGACACCAGCCGTTGGGCGATCTCGATGGTGCAGTCTTCGTGGAATGCGCCGTGGTTGCGGAAGGAATGCAGGAACAGCTTCAGCGACTTCGATTCGACCAGCCATTCGTCCGGCACATAGTCGATGACGATATGGGCGAAATCCGGCTGGCCGGTCATCGGGCAGAGCGAGGTGAATTCCGGCGCGGTGAAACGCACCAGATAGTCCTTGCCCTTGTTGCCGCTCGGGACCCGCTCCAGCACCGCGTCTTCCGGGCTCTGCGGCAGGTCGACCTTTGCGCCCAGTTGCGAAAGGCCGGATACGTCAGTCTTGCTCATATGCCTGTTGCTCCATGAGAACATCCGCGCGTGGGTGCGGTCGACTGGCCTCTGCCCTCGTCGGCCCGCTCCGTTTGCGGCCCTTAAATCAGAACTGCCTCAAGAAGGAAACCTCGTCACGGTTGAAGTGCCGTCGACCTTGAATCAGTGGCGCCCGACCGTCGTCTTGACGCGCACACCATGCGCCTTCTCACCTTCGGGCTCCACATGGATCGCGATCTTGGCACCGGGATGCACGTCCCGGATCGCATCCTCGATCCGATCGCAGATGTCATGCGCCTCGCCGACCGGCATCAACTCCGGCACGACCATGTGGAAATCGACGAAGATCGCCGGACCGGCCTGACGGGTCTTCAGATCGTGCACGCCGAGCGAACCCGCGGCGTTGGCGGCGATCGCCTGTTTGATCGCTTCTTCTTCTTCACCCGAGACGGCCCGGTCCATCAGCCCGTCGATCGAGCGCGAGATCACCATCCAGCCCTGGTAAAGAATGTTGCAGGCGACAATGACGGCCAGCAGCGGATCAAGGATCGCGTAGCCGGTGGCGATCGCAAGCACGAGGCCGACGAGAACGCCGATCGAGGTGACGACGTCCGACAGGATGTGGTGGCCGTCGGCGCTGAGTGCCGGCGAGCGGTGCTTGCGGCCGGCGGTGATCAGCACATAGGCCCAGATGGCGTTGATGACGCCGGCGACGAAATTGATCGCCAGGCCGAGAGCCGGTGCTTCCATCAACACTGGCGCCATCATTGCCGGCACCGCCTCCCAGACGATGAGCAGTGCCGCAACGACGATCAGAACGCCTTCGATAACGGCAGAGAAATACTCCGCCTTGTGGTGACCGAAGGGGTGGCCGGCGTCGGCCGGCTTGGAAGCATAGCCGATCATCAGATAGGCGATGACCGCCGCGATCACGTTGACGGTCGACTCTAGCCCGTCGGAGAGAAGCGCGATCGAGCCTGTCAGCCACCAGGCAAGCAGCTTCAGGCCGAGCACAGCGAGCGAGAGCGGTATGCCCCAGAAAGCAAGGCGGAGCACGGTGCGGTTTTCGGTTCCAGTCGTCATTGTCATTCCTCGTGCAGATGCAAACGAGTTGCAAACGCAAGCCCATTCAAACGCAAAACCGCCCGCGCGAATTTTCGCGCAGGCGGTCGATGGACAAGCATATGCTGGATTAAGCGGCGCTTGTCAAAGATTGGATCGGCCGGTTCCGGTTTCTCCGCAGGCAATCGCCTCGAAAGGCAGAGCACCGGCTTCGATCTCCGCATCACCGGCGGCCTTATCGCCCCTGCCGATGAAGAAGAATACCACGGCCGCAGTTGCGACAGTGATGCCGGTCAAAACCAGAAGCAGGACGCTGAACGCGTCGCCATAGGCCTGCAGCAGCGCGGCGTGCGATGTCTCAGGGGCAAGCTGCATCGCCGCGGGCAGATTGCCGGTGACGATACGCTGCGCCATGGGAGCCGCAGTGGCGCCGGCTTCCGATCCGAGGTTCCAGGCCGTAAGCGCGGAGAGGATGGCGGTCACGATCGCCAGCGCAATGCCCTCCCCGGCCACGCGCGTGGTGCTGAAGATGCCCGTCGCCATCCCGGCGCGCTCCTTCGGCACGACACTGACCGCAAGCCCGTCCATCAGCCCCCAAGGCAAGCTGATGCCGAGACCGATCATCATCAGTGGTGCAAGCAGCGTGGCCGGCCCGGACCTCGCCGGAAACAGACTGAGCCAGAGGAGCCCGGCCGCCGATATCAGCAAGCCCACACCGCAGATAACCGCCGGCGTGAACCAGCGCGTCAGAAGGCCCGCCGCGATCGGCAGGATCAGAAGCGGCGCGGACATGGCGATCATCATCTGCCCGCCCGCGACGGCGCTCATGCCTTCGATACCGATGAAGCGGACCGGAAGCAGGATGAGCAGCACCACGAAGCCGTAGGCGGGGGCTGCCGCCAGCAATTGCACGCCGACAAAACGCGGATATCGAAACAGCGTCAGATCCAGCATCGGCCGCGCGACCGAACGCTCGATCCGCCAGAAGGCCAGGAAGAAGAACAACGATGCCGCGAGCATCGCGAGCACGAGCGGATGGCTCCAGCCGTTTTCCGGACCCTGCAGAATGCCGAAGGTGAGTGCGGTGAGCGCCGCCGTGAAACTTGCCGCTCCCTTCCAGTCGAGGCCAGCAGCGTCCGGATCGCGTGTTTCCCGCAGGAAGACCGCACCGAGTGCCAGAGACAGGCCGGCGAGCGCCACGACCAGGACGAAGATCGCCGGCCAGCCGAAGGCCTCGACCATCAGGCCGGAGGCGATCGGCCCAAAGGCAAGGCCGACACCGAAGCTGGCGCCGACCAGGCTGAAGGCCCGGAGCCGCTCGTTCTCGTCGAACTCCTGTGCGAGCGAAGCCATGCCGCCGGAAAAGGCGGCGGCCGCCCCAATACCCTGAAGCGCTCTCAGGGCATCGAACCATAGGATATCCCGAGCGAAGGCGAGCCCGGCCGAAAACAGCAGGAAGGCCGCAAGACCACCCAGGAACACGCGTTTGCGACCGAAACTGTCGGCAAGCGCACCGGCCGCCATCAGCGAACTGCCGAAGGTCAGCATGAAGGCGTTGGTGACCCAGTTGAGGGCAACTGGATCGGCGCCGAGGCTGCGACTGATCGACGGCAGCGCCACCGCCGGTCCGGTGAAGGTGAGCGGCATTGCCGCCGCGGCGCAACAGACCGCAAGAAGGACGAGCCGGCGCCCGCGCGGTTCTCGAATTTCGGTTCTCATTCCCCGTTCCATCCGTTCGAGCAAAGGGGATACCCGCGCAGGCCCGGTAGGACCTTGCGTCTTGAGGTCGACACTTGCCGGGTATCGATTGACGAATGCAGGATAGTTTCGACATAATTCGATGAGAACGGCATCAACGCTCCGATCATACCGGAACAAAACGCTCGAATGGAGGTAGCATGGATCGCTTGAGCGGCTTGACCGCCTTCGTCCGCACCGCCGACCTCGGCAGTTTCGTCGCGGCCGGTCGCGTGCTCGGCCTGTCCGCTTCCGCGGTCGGAAAGGCTGTTACCACTCTCGAAAGAGAACTCGGCGTCCGCCTGCTTCAGCGCTCGACCCGTAGTATCCGCTTGACCGAGGAGGGACGCCTCTTTCACGAGCGCTGCCGCCGCATCCTCGATGATCTCGACGACGCCGAGGCGTCATTGGCGGACGCCGTGGCGACGCCGCGCGGTCGGCTGCGCGTCAGCGTGCCGATCGTCAGCTACCACCTGCTGTTGCCGGTGCTGCCGGAGTTCGTACGGCGTTATCCGGAACTCGAACTCGACCTCGACTTCAACGACCGCATCGTCGACCTGATCGACGAGGAAGTGGATGTCGCGATCCGCAGCGGTGTGCTGCCGGATTCACGACTGATGACGCGCGCGCTCAGGCCGTTCCAGCTTCTGCTCTGCGCTGCTCCGTCATACCTTCGAGAGCATGGCAGGCCCGAATGCCCCCGCGACCTCGAAGGACACCATGCGGTTCGCTTCCGCTTTCCCAACAGCCGCAAGCTGCAGGAATGGCCGATCACGCTGCCGCCTGAGGGAAAGGAGCCGCGCCTCAAGACCGTGCTGAACTGCAACAACATGGAAGCGCTCGGCGGCGCCGTGCTTAGCGGCCTCGGCATCGGCTGCCTGCCGGACTTTCTCGCCCGCCACCATCTTCGCGACGGCAGACTGCACACAGTGCTCGACGCCCATCTCGACGCGCCCGGACAGTTCCACCTGTTGTGGCCGTCGAACCGTCACCTCTCCCCCAAGGTCCGCGTCTTCGTCGATTTTCTGAGCGAGCGACTGTTTGCCGATCGCTGCGAGAATGTGCCGGCCATTCAGGCGGCACAGTAGGAACAGAAAGGGCCGCCTCCACGGTGGAAGCGGCACCTTGTCTTCGTCAACATCTGCTCCATCCCGGAATGGGGATTGCCGGGCTAATCAGGCGGCCTTGATCTTGGCGCGCTTGGCGAGGTGCGCCACGACGTTCTCGATCATCCGCATGCCGGCGTCGCCGCCGAGCGTCATGATCGATTCCGGATGGAACTGCACCGCCGCCACCGGCTCCTTCGTGTGCTCGATGCCCATAATCGTGCCATCTTCGCTTTCGGCGGTGATCATGAACTCCGCGGGCAGGCTCGCCGGATCGGCAAAGATTGAATGGTAACGACCGACGGTCACTTCCTTGCCGAGGCCGGAAAAGACGATTCCCGGCTCCAGCACGCGGATGCGCGACGGCTTGCCGTGCATCGGGATCGCGAGTTGGCGGAGATCCCCGCCGTAGGCTTCGGCAAGCGCCTGCAGCCCGAGGCAGACGCCGAAGATCGGCAGGTCGCGCGCCCGCGCCTTCTTGATCGTCGCCTTGCAGTCGAAATCCTTGGGATTGCCAGGTCCGGGCGAAAGCACGACGAGATCCGGCTTCACCCGATCGAAGATCTCCTCGGCGACCGGCGAGCGCACCGTCGTGACGGTTGCCCCCGTCTGGCGGAAATAGTTCGCAAGCGTATGGACGAAGCTGTCCTCGTGATCGACCAAGAGGATGTTGACGCCGGCGCCAACGGCGGCAACGTCGCGACCGGCCTTGCCGGCATTGGCGGATCTCGCATCGCGAATGGCAGCGATCATGGCGGAGGCCTTCAGTTCGGTTTCGGCTTCTTCTTCTTCCGGATTTGAATCGTAGAGCAGCGTCGCCCCTGCCCTCACCTCGGCGATACCGTCCTTGATGCGGATCGTGCGCAGCGTCAGGCCCGTGTTCATGTCGCCATTGAAGCCGACCATGCCGATCGCGCCACCATACCATGCGCGCGGGCTCTTCTCATGGCTTTCGATGAAGCGCATGGCCCAGAGCTTCGGCGCACCGGTGACGGTCACCGCCCAGGCGTGGCTGAGGAAGCCGTCGAAGGCGTCCATGTCGTCGCGCAGGCGTCCCTCAATATGGTCGACCGTATGGATCAGGCGCGAATACATCTCGATCTGGCGGCGGCCGATGACCTTGACCGAGCCCGGCACGCAGACCCGGCTCTTGTCGTTGCGGTCGACGTCCGAGCACATGGTGAGTTCGGATTCGTCCTTCTTGGAGTTCAACAGCTTCAGGATCTGCTCGCTGTCGGCGATCGGATCGTCGCCGCGCTTGATCGTGCCCGAGATCGGGCAGGTCTCGATGCGGCGGCCGGAAACACGCACGAACATTTCCGGCGAGGCGCCGACGAGATATTCCTGATTTCCAAGGTTGATGAAGAAGGAATAGGGCGACGGATTGATCGCCTTCAGCCGGTTGGAAATCTCCGACGGCTTGCTCTCGCAGCGCTCGAAGAATTTCTGGCCGGGCACCACTTCGAAAAGGTCGCCGCGGCGGAAGCTCTCCTTCGCCTTGACGACGAGTTCGGCATATTCGCCCGGGTGATGGTCGCCATGCGGCGGAATGCTGTCGACGGTCTTAAAGGGTTCGCTGGCGATCTCTTCCGCCTTGCCTTCGGTGGTCTTGCCGTCCTTGGCGAAATCGTAGCGGTCGATCCAGGCCTTGGCTGCATAGTGGTCGACGACGAGGATTTCATCCGGCAGGAACAGCACCATGTCGCGCTGGTCGTCGGGACGCTTCAGCTTCAGGTCGATCGCATCGAACTGGAAGGCGAGATCGTAGCCGAAGGCACCGTAGAGCCCGAGGCTCGCATCCTCGGCCGAATGGAAAAGATTGGTGACGGCGCGCAGCACGCTGAACACCGTCGGCATCTTGGAGCGCTCTTCTTCCGTGAAGACGCGATCCGGCGCGTTGATCGTCAGGTCGAGGCGACGGCTGGTCGAAGCGCCGAGCGTGATGTCGGCGACGGTCTTCAGATGTTCGGCGATGATCGCAAGCAGCACTTCGCCGCGGCCGTTATAGGCTTCAATCCAGAGCGAGCGGCCGAAGGAGGAGATGCCGAGCGGCGGGTCGACGACAGCCGTGTCCCAACGAGTGTAGCGGCCGGGATATTCGTAGTTGGAGGAGAACACTGCACCACGGCGTTCGTCGAGCTTGTCCACATAGCTCGCGATCGCCTGGCCATAGGACGCTTCCCGCCGCCGGCGCGTCACCGTAATGCCGCCCTTGGTGGTGTAGCTCTCCGAGCCGTCCTCGAGAATTACCGTTGCCATTCGCCTCGCTCCGTAAAAGCCCGGTCCTTGAGCGGCCTGGATACAAAAAAGCCGCCTCGAAATCTCCGGGCGGCTTCATCTCTCAATCACGCATGACTGGTCAAGGCCGCTTCAGCGAGCCCACCACCAGATCGAAATGTTGCGTGCGTTTTCCATGGGCGAAAGTGTTAGCTTGGGTTGCGGACTTGCGCAAGCGGGAAAGCGGCGCGCATCGTCACGGTTGCGCCAAAAAAAGAGGCGGCCCCGAAGAGCCGCCCCGACTGGAATTGATCTGATCCTATCAGAACTTCGCCTTCGCCGTCACCAGGAAGGTGCGGCCGCGGCCGGTATCGATCGTGCTTCCGGCAATGGTGCTCGAAGACGGCGTATAGGTCTTGTCGAACAGGTTCGTGACCTGAGCCGTGACTTCAAAGCCGTTCTCGAACTTGTAGTTGGCGAAGAGATCGACGAGACCGTAGCCCGGAACGTTCGGCGGCGTACGATTGATTTCGCCGACAAACGCGTTCGAAACGGCGTAGAGGCGCGTACCGACCGTCAGGCGCTGGTCTTCGAGGAAGCGGGCGCCAAGCGTTGCGCTGACAATGTTTTCAGGCAGGTAGCTCTGCACGCCGAAACCATTGATCTGCGACGGCAGATCGCTCTCGGTGTAGGTGTAGGCAAGGTCGCCGAAGACGTATCCGGCGTCATACGCCGCCTGCAGCTCGAAACCCTGGACCGTCGAGATCCCGGGATTGTTGACGAAGAAGATCTGACGACCGCCGTTGAGCATCGCTGCGGTGATGTAGTTGTCGACGCGGCTATGGAAGTAGTTGGCCTTGACCCGCAGGCTGTCGCTGGGATCGAGCAGCCCGTCGAAGGCGAAGTTCGCACCGATTTCCCAGCCCTTGGAGGTTTCCGGCTCAAGAAACGGATTGGGGAAGAACGACTGGCCCGACGGTCCCGGATGTGTGCCGCCGGCGAAGGTCTCGTTGACCGTCGGCGAACGCGAGGTTTCCGCGTATGTAACGTATGGCTGGAACCACTCCGTCGGGTTGAGCGCGACCGTGATGCTCGGGTTGAGGCGACCTTCGGACTTATCGACGGTGTAGGGGCCGGCCGGCAGACCGATCGGGTTGCCGGCAACGACAGCGCCGGAGCCATCGAGGCTGAAGTGATCCCACCTCAGGCCTGCCGTCAGATCCAGCATGCCATAGGTGAAGGTCGTATTGCTGAAGACGCCGGTGGTGGCATTGGTGCCGCTGCCGTTGACGCCGGCGCCCGGCCGGGCCGTGCTGTTGATGACACCGTAGTCGTCGCGGAAATACTCGACGCCGTAGTTCGCCTTGACGGCAACGTCGCCAAGGTCGAACAGAGAGGTGTTCGAGATGTCAAAGCCCTTACCCGTGTCGGTGATGCGCCGACCGGCCGCCGTGCCGCCACCGCGAATGTCGGTGTCGTACTTCATCTTTAGCCGGTTCCAGTAGGCGTTCGCACGGAAATCGATGAGTTCGTTGTCCGGCGTGTAGGAATAGCTTGCAGAAACCGTCTGGTTCTTCACGTTCTGGAAGTAGGAGTTCGCGAAGAAGTCGTTGTCATAGGTGAGGCCGGTGAGCTTGAAGGTGTGATCCTTGTCCGGCGTCACTTCGAACTTCAACAGGCCCGACAGAAGGTCCTCCTCGGTGAAGGGTACCTCGACCCCGTTGCCGTTGTCATAGTTGCCGGGATCAGCCTTGCTGATGCCACCGAGCACGGAGAAGACGTCATTGAAACGGTAGGCGCCGATCAGTGATTCCGACCAGCCGGCACCGTTTGTGCCGTACGTAGCCGAAGCAATGCCACCGTAGTTCTTGCCGTCCTGGATCAGGTCTTCGACATCATAGGTCCGGAAGTTGACCGAACCGGCCAGTGCACCGCCGCCAACCCCGGTCACGGCGCCGCGGGTCACATCGATTTCGGAAAGGAATGCCGGATCGAAATAGGCAAAACCCTGGGCTTCGTGGCCGGTGAAGCGGAAGTTCTGGCGCACGCCGTCGATCATCATGTTGACGCGGCCGGAACCCTCGAAACCGCGGATGTTGACCGCGACGCCCGGGTTTTGCGGGTTGTTCGCGGTCGAGGTGCCGGGAACGCTGCGCAACAGGTCGTCAGTCTCCTGCCCCGATTGCAGATCGATCTGGTCCGTCGTGACGACGCTGACAGGGCCGGGCTTGGCATAGGGGTCAGCGGTGCGCCCGCCCTTGGCAACGATCGGCGAGAGGTAAGTTTCGCCCTTCTTTGTCTCCTCGGCCTTCTCTTCCGACTTAGCCTGGGTTGTTGCGCTTTGCGCGAATGCGACGGTAGCGACTGAAATTGCAAGAGTTGTCGTGCAAGCCAAAAAAGCCAGGCGACGATGCCGGGTGAGCATGGACCAATCCTTTGATTTTCGGAGGCCGGGCTTGCTGTTGAGCGGCAAACTCAAGGGGCTGGCTGGGCGGTAGATTCTAGAGCGGCGCGACATGTCGTCGCCTCATTTAAGCCGCATAAAAAACATGAGTGTTCTTGTCAACATACAAAGGCAGTCCCCACAATTTATGGGGTCGTGCCAATTCGAGGCGTTGCTAAACTGCAACGCTTTTGCCGAAGGCCGGATGAAACCAGATCCGGTTCCGTGCGTTCCCTCCCTTCCAGGCCCCGCTGCGGGGGCAATGCGAAAGGACCCGGATGCGTCGCTCTTTTCCCTTGATCCTGCTGTCACTCCTGATCCTCACCGGCGCCAGCCTGCCGAAATCCGGACCGATCCCGCTAAAAAAGCCGCCGAGCGAAGCGGGAGAGAAAGAGGCTGCTCCCACACCCGAAGAGAAACCGGCGACGCCTACGGACGGTGGCAAGGCCGATCAGCCAGAGGTGCCGACTGGCGACGAACAGCCCGTGCCGCAGCCAAAGCCCAAGGACGGGAGTGAAGGAGCGGCGAAGGATCAAAAGCCGGCCACAGGCGAAAAGGACCAGCCCGCCGACGACAAGAAAGAGGAAAAGCCGGCACCGATCGTCTATCCGCCGGTCGAAGCAGAGGACGCCGCCGACTACGCAAAGTGTGTCGCCGACCTGAAGGCGATCGGAGCGACGTTTGTCGAAGCCAAACGCATCGACGACGGCAAGGGCTGCGGCATCGACAAGCCACTGGAGGTCACGAGCATCCTGCCCGCCGTCACACTCGCGCCCAAGGGGCTTATGCGGTGCGAAACGGCGCTGGCGCTTGCACGCTGGACCAAGGAGACCGCACAGCCGGCCGCCGAAGTCGCCTTCGACAAGACCATCAAGATCAAGGCGCTGAACCAGGCATCGACCTATATCTGCCGCCTGCGCAACAATGCGACGACGGGCAAAATCTCCGAGCATGCGCACGGCAACGCCGTCGACATCGCGTCCTTCACGTTAAGCAACGGCACGACGATCGCCATCCAGCCGCGCGACGAGGATGGCACCATGGACGGCGCCTTCCAGCGCGCGGTCACTGCGTCCGCCTGCCTCTACTTCAAGACTGTGCTCGACCCCGGCAGCGACGCCGCCCACGAAACCCACCTGCATCTCGACGTCATCGAGCGCCGCAACGACTACCGCTACTGCCGCTAGGAATGAGCCTCCTTGCGCTGGCGCTCGTCAGGCGTTGTCGTAGCCAGGGCGACAAACTCGCCCTCGAAGCGACCGGCCAAGGTGTCGCCGTCGAGGAGGTCGGCAACGACCACGGCGCGCGCCCTGCCCCGACGTTCGAGCAATCGCAGAAAGCCCGGCCATTGCCCGGCGTCCGCCAGCGACGAGCGTGCGGCGAAAGCGCCGGCGACCGGCTTCAGATAATCCATCCGGTTGCTCTGGATCACCAGGCGCGCGACAACGCCGCTTTTGCGCATGCGCACATGCAGCAGCGACCAGGCCGACAGGATCGCGAGCGCCGAGGCGCTGCCGCCGAACACCGTGTCACGGTGGTTGATGTTGGGCGCAAGCGGCGCCGAGAGCAGCACATGATCGTCGCTCACCGCATCCACGCGGACCTGCATCGCCGCTGACAGCGGGATGTGGTTATGAAGATAGGACTGGAGTTCCTCTGGCGTCATCGTGGCATCCCTGATGCGTTCCTGCGCGGATCAGTGCACGAGACCACGTGTCGTGACCAGAGCAAGGCGCCTGCGTCCTGTCGTCTCCCGCAGGCCCCTCGTAGCCCAAAAGATACCGGGCTGCGCGCCTTGCAGGAGCCCGCCCCGGCTCCCAAATACGGCGCGAGGAAAATCCACCCGCTTTGCGCCTAATCTCAAGGAAATCTGTCATGGCATTGACGATGTACCAGCTCTCCATTCCCGCACTCGTTCGCGGCCTTGGTGTCCTCACCAAGCTGCTCGACAAGGCGGAGGCTTTCGCTGAGGAAAAGGGCATCCCCACGGATGATCTCGTCCACGCCCGGCTGGCGCCCGATATGCTGACGCTTGCCGGCCAGGTGCAGCGTGTCAGCGACACCAGCAAGGGCCTGGTCGGCCGGCTGACGTCGATCGAAGTGCCCCGGTTCCCGGACGAGGAAAAGACGTTTGACGAACTGCGCCAGCGCATCGCCAAGTCCGTCGCCTTCCTTGAAACGGTGCGCCCTGTCGATCTCGAAGACAGCGACAGTCGCGAAGTCGTGCTGAATTTCCCGAACCTGAAGGTGACGCTCACGGGTGAGGAATACCTGCAAAAATTCGTGCTGCCGAACTTCTACTTCCACCTGACGACCGCCTACGACATCCTGCGCCACGAGGGCGTGCCGCTCGGCAAGGCAGACTTCCTCAGCCTCACCGCCTGATTTCCGCCTCGGGAGACCCCGGACACAAGAATGCCGCGCATCCATCCGGATGTGCGGCATTGTTTTTCAGGCAGGCAGGAAGCGCCTAGAACAGCCCTTCGATGTAGCCCTGATCATTGAGGAAGATCTTTTCCGACGAAGGCACCTTCGGCAGGCCGGGCATCGTCATGATCTCGCCGGTGATCACCACGATGAAGCCGGCGCCGGCGGCCAGCCGCACTTCGCGGATCGGCACAGCATGGCCTGTCGGCGCACCGCGCAGGTTCGGATCGGTCGAGAAGGAATACTGCGTCTTTGCCATGCAGATCGGCAGATGGCCGTAACCCTGATCTTCCCAGCTGCGCAGCTGGTCGCGCACCGACTTGTCGGCAATCACCTCGCTCGCATGGAAGATGTCCTTGGCGATCGTCTCGATCTTGTGGAAGAGCGACATGTCGTCGGGGTAAAGCGGCGAGAACTGCGAGTGTCCGCCCTCGGCAAGTGCCGCCACCTTCATCGCCAGCTCCTCGATGCCGGCGGAGCCCTCGGCCCAATGGCGGCAGAGCACCGCTTCGGCGCCAAGCGTCGCCACATAATCCTTGATAGCCTGCACTTCGGCCTCGGTATCGGAGGTGAAGTGGTTAATCGCGACGATGACGGGTACGCCGAACTTCTTGACGTTCTGCACATGCCGGCCAAGGTTGGCGCAGCCCTTGCGCAGCGCTTCCAGATTTTCCTTCCCGAGGTCGTCCTTCTTGACGCCGCCGTTCATCTTGATCGCGCGGACGGTCGCGACCAGCACCGCGGCATCCGGCTTCAGCCCGGCCTTGCGGCACTTGATGTCGAAGAATTTTTCCGCGCCGAGATCGGCGCCGAAGCCGGCTTCGGTCACCACATAGTCGGCAAGCTTCAGTGCCGTCGTCGTCGCAATCACCGAGTTGCAGCCATGGGCGATATTGGCAAAGGGGCCGCCATGGACGAAGGCGGGGTTGTTTTCGAGGGTCTGCACCAGGTTCGGCTGAATAGCATCCTTGAGCAGCACCGCCATCGCCCCATCGGCCTTGATGTCGCGCGCAAAGACCGGGCTCTTGTCACGGCGATAGCCGATGATGATGTTGCCAAGCCGCTGCTCGAGATCCCTAAGATCCGCCGAAAGGCAGAGGATCGCCATGACTTCGGAGGCAACGGTGATGTCGAAGCCGGTCTCGCGTGGATAACCGTTGGCGATCCCGCCGAGCGAGCCGACGATGTTGCGCAGTGCGCGGTCGTTCATGTCCATCACCCGCCGCCACGAAATACGACGGACGTCGATGTTCTGCTCGTTGCCCCAGTAGATGTGATTGTCGAGCAGCGCCGCCAGCAGATTGTGGGCCGAGGTGATCGCGTGGAAATCGCCGGTGAAGTGGAGGTTCATGTCCTCCATCGGCACAACCTGCGCATAACCGCCGCCGGCAGCACCGCCCTTGACGCCGAAGCAGGGCCCGAGGGACGCCTCGCGGATGCAGATGATCGCCTTCTTGCCGATGCGGTTCAGCCCATCGCCGAGGCCCACGGTCGTTGTCGTCTTGCCTTCGCCTGCCGGCGTCGGGTTGATCGCCGTCACCAGGATCAGATGGCCGTTCTTCTTCCCGCGCTGGCGGGCGATGAAATCGGCGCTGATCTTCGCCTTGTCATGGCCGTACGGCAACAGGTCCTCCGGCGGTATGCCGAGTGCGGCCCCGATCTCCAGGATCGGCTTTTTCTTCGCCGCGCGCGCAATCTCGATATCGGACTTGACCTCCGCCATGACAGTTCCCTCCCCAGGGTCTCGTTTTTACCCGCGCCTTTCAAGGCGCAGTTCATGATACCGGAGCGGGATGAGGAAACGCGTCTGCGGTTTTCGACCCGCGTCCCGCTTGAACTCAAGTAATCGGCAGCGCCCGGATACTCGGGCGCCACCTTACCGTTCGGTCTTAGCGCGCGAGGATGTCGCGCATCTCGACGATGTTGGAGCGGACGCGCAGCGTATAGAAGCCCATCGTCGCCAGATGCGTCGGCATGATCCAGCCGGCTTCCTCGCCATTGGAGATGATCCATGGCTGGATGCGGAGTGCTGCCCGCAGTTGCTTGATCGTTTCCGTCCAGATCGGCAACAGGCCGCGCTGGGCGACGACGTTGTCGAAGTCGGCACCGGCGGCCGAAAGGATACCGTAGTAGCCGTAGAGCTGGCCATAGGCGAACCAGAAGCGGTCATCCGCACGCGTGTCGAACCAGCCGCCATTGTGGTTTTCCGAGCGCTCGCGCAGGATCGCCGAGGTATTGCCGAGGTCGTTGGCGACACGGTCGAGGAACTCGACGAGGTTATCGGAGCGGCCGTCGAAAATCGCCTCACACTTGCTGAGCGAGGTGTTGAAGGACCTCAGATCCTTCATCGCCGCGCGATAGAAGCTCGGCGTCGGAGTTTTCGGACCGAACGGGTTGATCCCGAAATACCAGGTCTCTTCATCGAACTGCATGTTGCCGCGCGCGCTCTGCAGGGCGTTGTTGATGCCCGAGGTGCCGCGCATGCGACCGAGCGAATCGACGAGCTCCACGGAGGTACGGCGGATCGCCTGGTTGACCCCGCGCTGGAACGACGCCTTGTTGTCGAGCCAGGGCGTGTCGTCCCAGTCGAGCCCGAAGAGGCCGACCTTGTAGAGCAGCATCGACGAGATCCAGGCATTCTCGTTGACATTGAAATCGATGAGGTCGGCGGTGACATCGACGATCGCCGACGTCTGGCACACGGTGCCGGCCGGCAGTTGAACGGCCGCGAGCGCCTCCGGCGTCGATTCCATCGGCTGCGTCGCGACACCCGCAAGGTTGTTGGCAGTGCCGCCGGTCGTCGATTGTCCCGTCGACGTCGCACCGGGGCCGCTCATCGGCGAGCCGGCGGGCACCTTGCGTTCTGCCAGCTTGTACTGGTCGATGTAGTCTTCGTTGAAGTTCGTCCAGGCTTGGGTCTGCCAGATGAAGTAGCCGTAGAACAGGACCAGACCGATGAGGATGAGGCCGATCGGCCCCTTGAGCAGCCAGCTGCGCTGCCGGTACCAGTTGCCCGCCGCCACGAAGGGCCAAAGCAGCCAGGCAACGACGAGCCCGATGCCGCGCCCGATCGCGGTGAAGACACGCTGGAAAAACGCAACGATCGGATCGAACATGTCCTATTCCTCTCTGAGCCCATAGAGCTTGTGGCGGAAGGCCGCCTTGTCTTTCAGATATGTGCCGGTCAGCGTCGCCACAACATACTCCTTGAAGGTTTCGCTATAACGCTCGTAGGCGTCGTAGAAACCTTGCTTGTCGAAGACGAAGCGCGAGACGAAATCGCGGGGCACGAGCTGGGATATCAACCGGTTGACCAGCCACTGGTCCGGATGGGTGGGGGCTGCGCGCACCAACATGAAGCGATTTGCCGGCGCCACGTCCTGCATCCTGATCGTGCCGGTGGCAGCGACCGTGCGGATCATCTCCTGCAGGAACGGATAGGCGCCGTCTTTTGCGACCGCGGCGGCATATCGGTGCATCCAGGTCTGCAGCCAGATCCGGTCGGCATTGGCAAGATCGGCCGTCGGGTCGCTCTCGTTGATCAGCCCGCGCACCACCATGTCTGCGCGGTGCTGATAGAGCCCGGAATCCTCGACCCAGGAGGCCTGCGGCAGTTGCAGCCGCTTGGTCGAGGCGAGGAAATCGTAGATCCGGGCGTGATCGTTTATGGCGATATAGCTCACCTGCCAGGGCCGCGAGCGGCGGAAGCCTGGCACCGAGGGGTCGCAGATGACTGTCGTCGTCTTGTCGTCGAGAAAGACATAGACGCCGCCGAAATGATTGGCCCAGAAGGCTTCGTGATGGAAGACGAGCTGATCCGGCACCAGTGCGTTCTGGCGGATATCGCCGGTCTGCTTGGCAAGCTCGACCATACGCGTCAGCATCTCGTCGTCGGCCCAGGCCGTCGGCACCTTCTTCAAGCGGTCGACGAGACCACGCAGTTCGGCCGCCTTGCCGAGCATGTCCTCGGCCGAAAGCACCCGGAACCGCACCTCGTTGATCGACAAGAGATCGTCGATGTCGTTTACGACCGAGACCGAATCCTCGATCTCGCCATAGAGCGCATCCTTGATGGTAATCGCGTTGATCGCACGGCTGTTGGCGTTGAAGAACTCGTGCATCAGCGCGGCCGTGTTGGAAAAGCTCGTATGCACGACCGGCAGCTCCGCCTGCTCCGGCGTCATGATGATGAAGCGGCGGTTGACCCGGTTCGGATCGAGGTAGTCACGATCCCCCAGTTCCTCGGCGATCTCGGGCGAAAAGCCGGTCATGTCGATGCTGAACTGGGTCAGAGCCGTCGGTCGCAGGCCAAACCCTTCGAGCGCCTTGTTGTAGCGCGCGATCAGATGCGGCTCGGAGATATCGAGCAGCCGTCCATAGATGAGTTCCGCTTCAAGCAGGCGTTTCATCGGTCAGTTTTTCCTAGCATCACCCCTGCCACCGGCCGTCGCGTTTCATCGCCTCGATCTCGCGGATCGCCTTTTCGCGCTGGCGCTCGCGGCGGATGATGTCGGTGACGGCGGCATCGTCCGACTTGTCGGTGTAGCGGAATTCGCTGTCGGCGTAGCGGTTGATCTCCTGCAGCACCATGTCGATGGTGATCGGACCCCGCAGCGCCTCGATCATCGCTTTCTTCTCGTCATAGCCCTTGTGCATGAAGGAGCCGGCGTCCTTGAACCAGTCATCCGGCAGTTCCACGTCCATTGCTCTCAGCTTGATCGCGTCGGTGATGTTCTTGATCGCCCGACCGGTAAAGCGCGGCTCGGCCTCCTTGATCATGTGCAGATAGGCGCCGACATCGGCAAGCGAGGCGATCGCGCCCTTCTCCTTCTCGTAACGCTCCCAGACAGCGACGAGGCCATCTTCCTTCGGTCGCGCGTGCTCAGCATAGGACTGAGCAACCGCGCGTTTGATCTCCTGCCCCTCGAAAAGCTGGTGCTCGCCAAGCGGGATCTTGTGGTTCTTGCCGACGAGCAGCGCGAAGATGTCGATGTAGTCGTCTTCGGTCTGCGGCCCGTCGACCAGCCAGCGGGCGCCAGCGCGCTGGCGCAGCGCGTCGTCGACATTCTCCGGGTAGTTGGAGAACATGCCGAAGGTGCAGTTGCCGCGCACCACGGTAGAGGCGCCGGCAAAGCTCTCCATCAACACCGCCGTCACCTCGTGCTGGCCGGCAGAGGCTCGATCGTCGGAGCGCTTGGCTGCCACCTGGTCGACATCGTCGATCGTGCCGAAACCGATCGCCCGCGGATTGATGACGTTGTTGACGAACTCCTTGCAGTTTTGCCCGGACTTGCCCTGATAGGAGGAGATCTGGTCGACGCCGAAGTTCTCGTAGTGGAAGGCGTAGCCGGCGATCTCGCAATAATCGTTGAGCATGCCGGCCAGCATCTGGATCAGGATCGTCTTGCCGGTGCCCGGCATGCCGTCGCCGATGAAGGTGAAGAGGAAGCCGCCGAGCTCGACGAACGGGTTCATCTGCCGGTCGAAGTCGTAGGCCATCAGCATCTTGGCAAGCTTCAGCGCCTGATACTTGGCGATGTGGTTGCCGATGATCTCCTCGGGCTTCTTGAAGGTCATGACCAGTGGCTTGCGCTTCTGGCCGGGTGCGACGTCCAAACCGTTCAGCGTAAAATCGTCCTGGTCGAGCCGGATATGCACGGTCTCGAAGCTCTGCAGCCCGGTAAAGCGCGCCTTGCGGGCAATCAGCCCTTCGATCGCCACCCGCGAGAAGGCCCGCGCCCGGGCGGTCAGCGCCAGATCATCGGGGGCCCCGGCAAGACCGCGATCGAGCGCCGAAATCAGGCTCTTCAGCGCGTCCTGCGGCGAGTCGAACAGAAAGTCGGGCTCGACAGCATCGTCGACCGGCTCGCCCTCGCCCGCCAGGGTCGCGCCGAGATAGGCAGCGAGTGTGAAGGCCGCGACGTAAGCCGAAGCCGACAGCAGCGCCTTGAACTGGTTCGCCTCCTCTCCGCCAAGCGGCGAGGTGGCGTTCTTCGCCTGCAGCTGTTCGAGGCTCGTCTGGCGGGCAAAGACATCGGCAACGGCCAGCGCCACCTGGATGCCGCGGCGCGTCCGGTAGAGCACGGCGTGCTGGGCCGGAGAGAACATCGGGTCGCCCTGGCGCACCGACTGGATCGTCTTCGTCAGCTCCACCTCGCGCGTGCGCCGCTGGCCGCCAGTCGAAACTGTCGACACGAAGCGCCGGCCGGTGCCGGCAAGCGACGTTCCGGCGGCGGCATCTTCCCGCTCCAGGATGATGAGCTTCGTCACCAACCCTTGCGCCACCGCCTGGTGCTTGGCGATGTCGTCCTCGTGCAGCGTCGTCAGCCCCGTATTGAGTGTCATCGTCAAACCTCGCTCACGACCTGATTGCCCGAAATGACGTGCACCTTGTAGTCGCCGAACACCTGTTCCGCCTCGCCGGCGGCATAGAGCGCCTGATAGGCGTCGTGCGGCACCAGCGCGTGCTTCTCGTAGGAAGAAACCCCCATGCGCGTCGCTTCCAGATTGGCGGTGTCGATGTGGAATTCTTCCTGCGCCGGGGTCGACGACCAGAAGCCGCGCTTGGCCGGCCGCTCCGACTTGGAGAAGACCTCCTGCACCGTCCAAGTCAGAAGCCAGGCGTTCTCGGTCTTGCGTACCTTCGAGAGGATATCGTTGATGCGCGCATTATTCTCGGTGATCCCGGCCGAGTAGAACGGCCCGAGCACGATGCGGCGCAACTGCTTCGGATGCAGCTCGTCAAAATCCTTGTCGAGATTGGTGGCGATCGTCACCGGTGTCAGCGAATAGCTGCTGTTCTTGGACGCAAAGTCGTCGAAGCGGCTGGCAAGCTCCGGATTGAGCAGGCCGCCAACCGGCAGAGGAATTTCCACCTGCGGGTTGAGCTTGCCATCAGCGGTCACCAGCATGTCGACGATCTTTTCCGAGGAATCCTCGATCGTCGCCATGTAGACCATCGGCAGAGTATTGGCTCCGTCGAAGGCGCCCCAGCTCACGATGTAATAGGGCCGCATCGTCTTGGAATTGACGGCGACACGGATGGTCTCCGGCAGGATGAACGGCGAAAAGATCTCGCCCTTGCCGATCTGCTCCAGATAGAGCCGCTCGGCCATGCGCGTCTGCAGCGCTTCCGGAAACGCCTTCTGGCGCAGGATGAAGTCGACCATCTCGTCGCGCAGCGCATCGGCCGATGGAATATCGGCCAGGCGCTTCGTCGCCGTCTGGCGATCGTTCTCCAGTTCCAGCACGTTCTGAAAGACCGGAAAGCCGCTTTCGGCGCGCGAAATCCGGAACTGGTCGACGAAGCCGATCCGGTTCTCCCAGCAGTCGATCGAGGCCTTCAACCGACCAAGATAGGGAACGATCACTTCACCGACGACGGTGTTGCGATAGAGCGGCGAGTTGCGGTCGCCGAGAAAGAGCTCAAGCCCGGCGAGTGCCGCGTGGATCGACGCGAAATACTGTGCGACAGCGGATGAAGCCGCGACCTTCATGCAAATCCCCGTGGCGCGTGCCGAAAGGCAAACTCGGTTCGGATCATGCGCCGCCCGTTCACTGCTTCACGTAATTGGCAGTGTTGTGCTTGTCCATGACAGCCTGGAAGCGGCGGGCAAAGGCATCGTCTGCCAGCTTCTTACGGCGCTGGATATCCTGCGTTGAAAGCATGTTCTTTTCATGCATTTCCAGGAGATCGCCGATGTGGCGTTGCGCTGCGGCACCGATGCCGGCCATCGTCTCCTCGGCGGCCGTGTCGACCTGGCTTCCGAGCGTGTTGATCTTGTGCGCGACGTCCTGCTGGGCGGCGGTCTTCAGCGAATCTTCCAGCGCCTTGTAGAGCACGATGCGCTGCTCCGTATCGATCGTCAGCTTGTTGATCAGCGTGTTCTGCGCGGCGATCTGGTTGTTGAGCGAATCGACGAAGGTCTGGAACATCGAGGTATAGCGCTCGAGCGTCTGGCTCTCGGCCAGCAGTTCCTGCTCCTTGGCCTGCTTCTCGTTATATTCGGTCGCAAGCGCGGAGCGCTCGCCTTCGAGCTCGGTGCGCACCTTCTGCTCGGTCGAGGCGGCGATGCGGTTTTCGATGTCGAGCAGCAGCGGGTTCAGTTCCTCGATGCGCTTCTGCACCGCTTCGAGGTTCGCCATCGTGCCCTTGCGGCGCTCGATCACCTGGATCAGGCTCTGCTCCGAAGTCTTGTAGCGCTGGTCGAGGATCGACTTCTGTTCCTTGAGGATGCCGACGATCATGTCGGACTTGGAAAGCAGTTCCTGCAGGTTGCCGGCAAGCGACATGTTGCGCACGCGGTCGGTGCGCATGCGCTGCATCTTCTGCTTGGAGAAGATGCCGATGAACTTCTCGTAGCCCGTATAGTTCTTCATGCTCTCGAATTCGGAGCCGAAGACATTGGTCGCGTCTTCCAGGCCGATGATCAGGTCGGCGATGTTGGCTTCCATCACCTTTTGCTGGTTGATCACGTCCTGGATGCGGGCATTCTCGATGTCGAAATTGACGTCGCCGAGCTTGGTTTCGGCCTTGGCGAACTGTTCGAGCACGACACCTGATTGTTCGAGCTTGCCGCGCATCTGCTCGACCACGCCCTTCGTCTTTTCGATCTCCGCGTCAAAATTCTGAAGAGTCGCCATGCCCTGCCCCTCGGTCCACCGTGGCGATATCCGCCAGCCCGGCTGAATTATTCAGCCTTCGATTGCAGTTATATAAAGGGTGTTTACCGAAAGAGAACAAGCCTTTCCCGGCAGCTTTTTGATCAGCCACCACAGCGAAGTGCTTGAGATATCGACGGCATTGCCGCGCGCAGGTCCAGGAAAGATGGGAAACGGCTTTCCGTCCGGGGTTTGCGTCGTCCCTATTTGGCAGCCGGCGGCGCCTTCAGGTAGGCAATCACGTCGGCGATGTCCTGCGGCTTCTTCAGACCGGCAAAGGCCATCTTGGTGGCACCGACCATTGCCTTGGGGCTCAGCAGGTATTCGCTCAGCGTCGCCTCGTCCCAGACGCGACCCTCAGCGCCAAAGGCCTTCATTGCATCGGAGTAGTTGTAGTCGGCGACGGATGCGGCCGGGCGTCCGACGACACCCATGAGGCTTGGGCCGACGCGGTTTGTCGGCTCGCTTGCCGTGTGACAGGCCGCGCATTTGCGAAAGACGGCAGCGCCAGCCGTAGCGTCGCCGCCGGCATGCGCGACCGTTGCGCCAAGACAGAGCGTGCCAAGACAGAGCGTGATGGAAAGGCTGGTGACGAGACGCAACATCGAAGACCCCTGGCGTGCGATAGAGGCGAAGAATGGCATCGCGCGCGTGGCGGTTTCAAGCCGCCACGACGCCGCACTCACTCGCAGCGCATCAGGTCGTCCCAATGGCGCCGGCAATAGGAGACATATTTCTCGTTGCCGCCAACCTCGACCTGGGCGCCCTCGCGCGCGACCCTGCCCTCACCGTCCAGGCGCACGACCATCGTCGCCTTGCGGCCGCAATGGCAGATGGTGCGCACCTCGCGCAGCTCGTCGGCAATCGCCAGCAGCGCCATCGAGCCCGGAAACAGCTTGCCCTGGAAATCCGTACGCAGACCATAGGCCATGACCGGAATGCCGATGCGGTCGGCGACACGGGCGAGCTGCCAGACCTGCCCCTCATTGAGGAACTGCGCCTCGTCGACGAAGATGCAGGCGATCTCGCCTTCGCCATCCGAGTGCAACCGATCGATCAGCCCGTAGAGATCGTCGTCGCCGTGAAAGGGAATGGCGTCCGCACCAAGACCAATGCGCGAGGAAATGCGGCCGACGCCGCCCCGGTCGTCATGGGCGGCGATCAGCATCACCACGCGCATGCCGCGCTCCTGGTAGTTGTAGGAGGCTTGCAGGAGCATCGTGCTCTTGCCCGCATTCATCGTCGCATAGCTGAAATAGAGTTTGGCCATAGTCACCGCGTCCGGTTTTTCCGTTTTTTGGGTAATGACGAGGCTTGGCCGGGAAGGCCAGAGCCCGTTTGCAGCACCCACAGTTTTTCGGCGGACTAGACTATTTCGTGGACATTGCGACATCGAGCGTCGCATCGTGCACCCCGCCAGCATATTGACGCAATACACTTCCTCCGACATCAAAGCGCTTGAATTCGCTATCCAATGGTGTTTGGCTAAAACAATAATCGAGGCAGGGGAACGACAACGATGAAAAAACGACTCTCTCTCAAACTGATACTGGCAGGCGCCGTTTCGGTCGTCGCCATCACCGCTCAGCAGGCTGCAGCTGCCGAGCCGGAAAGCTGTGGCACCGTCCGTTTCTCCGACGTCGGATGGACGGATATCACCGCAACCACTGCCACCGTTTCCACCGTTCTAAAGGGCCTCGGCTACCAGACCGACATCAAGGTTCTCTCGGTTCCGGTCACCTACACCTCGCTCAAGAACAAGGACATCGACGTCTTCCTCGGCAACTGGATGCCGACCCAGGAAAACGATGTTCGTCCCTTCCTCGACGACAAGTCGGTCGAATCCTTCGGGCCGAACCTGGTCGGTGCCAAGTACACGCTGGCGACCAACGCCAAGGGCGCCGAGCTCGGCATCAAGGACTTCAAGGATATCGCCACCAAGAAGACCGAACTCGACGGCAAGATCTACGGCATCGAGCCGGGTAATGACGGCAACCGCCTGATCATCGACATGGTCGACAAGGATACCTTCGGCCTCAAGGGCTTCGAAGTGGTCGAATCCTCCGAGCAGGGCATGCTGGCGCAGGTCGCCCGTGCCGAAAAGGACGGCGCGCCGGTCGTCTTCCTCGGCTGGGAACCGCATCCGATGAACGCCAACTTCAAGCTGACCTATCTTTCGGGTGGCGACGACATCTTCGGCGCCAATTTCGGCGGCGCGGAAGTCTTCACCAATGTGCGTGCCGGCTACACCACCGAGTGCCCCAACGTCGGCAAGCTTTTGACCAACCTCAAGTTCTCGCTCCAGATGGAAAACGAGATCATGGGCAAGATCCTGAACGACGGCCAGGAGCCGGACAAGGCGGCCGAGGAATGGCTGAAGGCCAACCCGACTGCCGTCGATCCGTGGCTCGCCGGCGTGACCGCCAAGGATGGCGGCGACGGCTTGGCCGCAGTCAAGGCCGCGCTCGGCCTCTGATCGGCATCAAGGCGGGGAATGACCCCGCCTTTTTTCACCGCGTCATGCGCTCCTTTTTGACCTGACGAGACGGATTACCTTCGTGGAATATCTGACCGATAACCGCATCCCCATCGGCGGCTGGGCCAAGGCATTCGTCGACTGGCTGACGACGAATTTCGATTTCTTCTTCGACCAGCTCGCCCGCTTCCTTCAGGCCGTCGCCGACTCGCTGCTCTGGGTGCTTTATGCCCCGCACCCGCTGATCGTCGTCGCCGTCATCACCGGGCTCGCCTGGTGGTTCCGCCGTTCGATCGGCATAACGCTGTTCACCGGCCTGGGCCTGCTCCTGATTATCAACCAGGGCTACTGGAAGGAAACGACGGAAACCCTGGCGCTTGTGCTCGCTGCCACCGCCGTGAGCATGGCCGTCGGCGTGCCGCTCGGCATCGCAGCCGCCCGTCGCCCATGGGTCTACGCCGTCATGCGGCCGATCCTCGACCTGATGCAGACGATCCCGACCTTCGTCTATCTGATCCCGGCGCTGATCCTCTTCGGCCTCGGCATGGTTCCGGGTCTGATCGCGACCGTGATCTTCGCCATTCCCGCACCGATCCGGCTGACGCGCCTCGGCATCATCTCGACGCCGCCGTCGCTGGTGGAAGCCGCACAGGCCTTCGGCGCGACGCCCGGCCAGGTATTGCGCAAGGTGGAGCTGCCCTTTGCCATGCCGCAGATCATGGCTGGCCTCACCCAGACCATCATGCTGTCGCTGTCGATGGTGGTTATCGCCGCGCTCGTCGGCGCCAGCGGCCTCGGCGTTCCGGTCGTGAGAGCCTTGAACACGGTCAACATCGCCAAGGGCTTCGAAGCCGGCCTTTGCATCGTCATCCTGGCGATCATTCTCGACCGCCTTTTCCGCTCGTCCGACGAAGGAGAAGGCGCATGACCAACGCCGTCGTTTTCAAGAATGTCGACATCATCTTCGGCAACAACCCTCAAGTCGCGCTGCAGATGGTCGACCAGGGCAAGACCCGCGACGAGATCGGCGCCGAAACCGGCCTCGTGCTCGGCGTTGCCGGCGCCTCGCTCGAAATCACCGAGGGCGAGATCCTCGTGCTGATGGGGCTTTCGGGCTCCGGCAAGTCGACGCTGCTGCGCGCGGTCAACGGCCTTGCCCCGGTCGTGCGGGGCGACGTCGAGGTGAAGACCGCAAATGGTGCGCTCAATCCCTATCGAACCAATCCCAAGTCGCTGCGCGACTTCCGCATGCACACGGTCTCGATGGTGTTTCAGCAGTTCGCGCTTCTGCCCTGGCGCACCGTCGCCGACAATGTCGGCTTCGGGCTTGAGCTTGCCGGCATGCCGGACGTCGAACGCAAGGCGCGCGTCGGCGAACAGCTCGAACTCGTCAATCTCTCGAAATGGGCGGGTCGCAAGGTCAACGAGCTTTCGGGCGGCATGCAGCAGCGCGTCGGGCTTGCCCGCGCCTTTGCGACCGGTGCACCGATCCTGTTGATGGACGAGCCGTTCTCGGCCCTCGACCCCTTGATCCGCACCCGCCTGCAGGACGAGTTGCTGGAGTTCCAGCGGCGGCTGAAGAAGACCATCATCTTCGTCAGCCACGATCTCGACGAGGCCTTCCGTATCGGCAACCGCATCGCCATCATGGAGGGCGGGCGCATCATCCAGTGCGGCACGCCGCAAGATATCGTCAAGAACCCGGCGAACCAGTATGTCGCCGATTTCGTCCAGCACATGAACCCGATCACCATGCTGACGGCGAAAGACGTCATGCAGACCGGTGTCCAGCGCGGAGTGACTGTTGCCGGCGTGACCGCGACGGCCAAGCCCACGACACCGCTCGTCGACATCCTCGACGCCATGTCCCGCCAGCCGGGCAGCATCGGGGTCGTCGACAACGGTTCCGTGGTCGGCACCATCGACGCCCAGGATATCGTCCAGGGACTGACGCGCCACCGCAACAAAAGTTGACGAAGCCGCTCAACAAGCCAATAAAAGCCCGGAGCGTCGTTCCGGGCTTTTTTCGTCCCGGCGACGACCGCATGGCAGGAAAAGGGAAAGACCATGAGCGACAAGCCGAACGTTCTGCGCGACACCGATGACGAAGCCCGCACGCTGGCCCGCACGCTTCTGCGGGGCGCGCGCAGCGCATCGCTTGCGGCGATCGAGCCGGAGAGCGGCGGCTTCCCCTTCGTCAGCCGCGTGCTCGTCGGCATGGATGTCGACGGGGTGCCTGTCATCCTGATCTCGAAACTGTCGACACACACGCAGGCGCTGCTGGCCGACGCCAGGGCCTCGCTCCTGACCGGCGAGCCTGGCAAGGGCGACCCCCTCGCCCATCCTCGCCTGACCGTGCAATGTACCGCCGAACAGGTTGCGCGCGACAGCGAAGAACATAGCCGAATCCGCGAGCGATTCGTCCGCCGCCACCCCAAGGCGAAACTTTACGTCGATTTTCCCGATTTCGGCTTCTTCCGGCTGTCGCCGCTGCGTGCCAGCCTCAACGGCGGCTTCGGCCGCGCCTATGTCTTGACCGCCGAAGACCTTCTGATTGACACGCCTGCCATCGCCTCGCTCGCCGCGATGGAGGCGAACGCGATCGATCACATGAATACGGATCATTCTGACGCAGTTCAGCGCTATGCGGTGAAGCTCTGCAAGGCACCGGAAGGCAACTGGAAAGTCGTGGGTATCGACGCCGCGGGGCTCGATCTTGCAGATGGCGATCAGCTAAAACGCCTTGAGTTCCCGACACCTATCGAAGATAGTTCCAATTTACGGGCAATTTTGCGTGAACTTAACGGTTAATCGCTGGAGAGCTACCCCCATTTCTTGCAGTAGGTGGTTGCCCTTTTATGCATCACGACTAATTATCTTGCTTCGTCAACCATAACTACGTGTGATGTAATTTTCGCATGGAGCACGCAATGCAGCCACTTTCGCCTGAAAAACACGATGAAGCCGAGGTAGCAGCCGGTTTCCTCTCGGCCATGGCAAATCCTAAGCGCCTCCTCATCCTCGATTCCCTCGTGAAGGAAGAGATGGCAGTCGGCGCATTGGCCAACAAGGTTGGGCTGAGCCAGTCGGCTCTCTCCCAGCATCTTTCTAAGCTCCGTGCTCAGAATCTCGTCAGCACCCGTCGCGATGCGCAGACGATTTACTATTCGAGCTCATCCGACGCGGTCATGCGGATTCTAGGCACGCTCAATCAAATCTACGGTGACGACCAGAGCGCCACTGCAGAAAAGACTCCGGTCCGTAAATCGGCCTGATATTCGGTCCGCATCTGCGGACCCGTTCGGACAGCCCCACACGAGAAATCGCGCGGGGCTTATTCTTTGGCGGATAGTCTTCCCAGTTTGCACGCGAAAGGTGCCGGCGCTTGCTGGCATTTACCGAGCCTTGAGACTTCCGGGGCACGATGCGCCGCGACAGAATCAGCCGGAAAGCGGACATCGGGATATGCGTGACAAGGTCCGCTGGGGCATCGCCGGAACCGGCACGATCGCAAACAGTCTTGCCTCGGACTTCCGCTTCGCAACCCATGCGAGCCTCGTCGCCGTCTCGTCCCGCAGCGCGCAGAAGGCCGAGAGCTTCGCTGGGCGTTTCGGCGGCATCCGCGGCTATCAGGGCATCGAGGCACTGGCGGCCTCTCCCGATATCGACGCGATCTACGTCGCCTCACCCAATGCTGAGCACCTTCAACAGACCACCCTCGCCTTGGCCGCCGGCAAAGCCGTTCTCGTCGAAAAGCCGCTGACGACGTCGTCGTCCGACGCGCGCACGCTTGCAAACGCCGCTGCCGCCGGCAGCACCTTCGCCATGGAAGCGTTGTGGACCTGTTTCCTTCCGGCGATTTCCAGGGGTCGCGAACTGCTCACGGCCGGAACGCTCGGCGCGATCCGCCATGTCCGGGCGGACCTCGCCTACGAGAAAGCGTTCGATGCCGGCAGCCGGTTCTTCGATCCGGTGCTCGGCGGCGGGTCGATGCTCGACCTCGGCATTTATCCGATCGCCCTTTGCCTCAATCTGTTCGGGCACCCCGGGTCCGTCGATGGCACATGGAAGCGCGCGCCGACCGGCGTCGACAGTTCAGCCAAGATCAAGCTGGCCTATGACGGCTTTGACGCTGAACTCGGCTGCGGCTTCGATCGAAACGGGCACAATCGCTTCGTTATCGAGGGCGAGCGCGGCACGCTGGTTATCGACACGCCGTTTCTGAAGGCAAGCCGCCTCTTCGTTTCCACCGGCGGCGCGGCGCGCAAGCTACTGGCTTTAAACGGAAAAACGGCCTACCGGCTGGCCCGGCATATCCCCCTGCCCGGCCTTACCCGCCACGATCATCACTTCCCCGGGAGCGGCCTGCAATTCGAGATCGAGGCGGCAAGCGCGGCGATTATCGATGGCCGCAGCGAACATCCGTTGATGCCGCTATCGGCCAGCATAAAGGCCCTGGAAATCATCGAGACGGTCCGCTCAAGGACACCTGAGGCAGGCTAGTTCTACCTCGAAACGGAACGCAAAACGTGGCCGACGCTGCGCCTCTAGAGGTCGAGCGGACGGTAGTCCCGCCAGCCGCCGTTGAGCGCCAACACCACCTCCGTCAGATGTCGCGCCGTCGCGCCGGAGAAAAACGGTGTTTCGCCGCCTTTGAGCGCCTGCGCCTGCACTGCAATGCCGCGCACGAAATCGATCTGCGACGGAAAGGCCGGAAGCGCACTTGCCGATGGCGCCGTCGGATAGCGCATCTTGGTTCCGGGATAGAGCCGAAGCGGAAGCTTGCGACCGAGTTTCCACTCCAGCCAGTCGAGCCCGCGATGCAGGAGCGGCCGCTTCGCCCCGAAGATCTCCAGATGGATCGGCGAGCGATCGTCCCAGAGATCGCGAACGGCGATCATGCCCTTTTCGCCGATGATCGTCAGCGAGCGGTCGCGCGGCGCCGCCAGGCCGCAGGTGACCCGCGCCGTCAGGCCGGAGCGGAACGTCAGGCAACCCACGGAAAAATCGGGCCCGAGCGCCAGCGTCTCGGTTCCCGGCCCCTTGTCCGGAAAGGTCAGCGCCGAGACGGCACTGACTTCGGCGACCGGGCCGAAGAGCGAGACAAGCCAGCTTGCTGCATAACCCGCATGTTCGAGCGTGCAGCCGACCTCGAACTCATGCACGCCCGGCCAGCGGGCGCCCGAGCGGCTGCGCCAGGCGCGCCAGTTGGCCTTGAACACCGGGCCATCTTCCATCTCGGCATAGACAAGCCGCGGCGTGCCAATGGCACCGTCCGCAAGCAGACGGGCGCAGAGCGCCTGCGCGTCGCTGAGCCCATTGGCCGGTGCACCGGCCAGAACAAGCCCCTTGGCCCTTGCCAGGTCGACGAGTTCGCTCGCCTGCTCCACCGTCATCGCCAGGGGCTTTTCGCAATAGACGTGCTTTCCGGCCGAAAGCGCCCGGCAATTTACGGTATAGTGGCTCTCCGGCGTCGTCAGATTGACGACGATCGACACCGCGGGATCGGCAAGCACGGCGTCGAGCGAGGCATAGGGCGAAACCTTCCAGTAGCGTGCGAACGCGTCGAGGCGCTCGGCATCGCGGTCCCAGACGCCGGTGAGCCGCAGCTCCGGATGGTTGGCAAGCGTCGTCATGTAATAGTCGGCGACGAAGCCGGTTCCGACAAAGGCAATCCCGGTCACGCTTTCAGTCTCCTATCGCGCGTCAGCCAGGAACGACGCGACGTAAACGAGCGGCGCATTCCAGTTGATGGCGATTTCGTTGGACCCATAGGCTTCGATATCGTCGACATAGCAGGTTTGCGGCGCGCAACCGCGCAGCCGCTCCCTGGCGATGTCGTCGACAAAGGTCGAGTTCGGACCGCCGGCAAGCGAACCGACGGGCGGATTTGGCAGCTGCGGATCGCGCTGACGGGCATACCAGCGGCTGTGCTGGTTCTGCGGCGAGCGGCTGCCATAGCCGGTTATGTAGGAAAGCCCCATCGCATTGCGCCCGAGGATGTAGTCCATGCCCTCGCGCGCGCCGTCGAGAAAGACCCTGTCGCCGGAGAGATCATAGGCGGCCGACAGCACGACGATGTTCTGCAGCATCAACTGGTTCGATCCCCAGTCGTAGCGGCGCTCGTTCGGCCGGTAGACGATACCGAATGGCTCCGCCTGTTGCAGCGACAGCAGGTGCTGAGCGCTCGTGAGCACCGAATTGCGGATCGTTTCCTGATCGACCGCCGGCAGCGCCCTGCCATAAAGGGCGAGTTGCAGCCGCGCGAAGCCGGCAACGTCGCGCCAGTTGAAAGCGCCGCCGGGCGAAAACACATCCGCCTCCCAGAGCGGCGAGGCCCGCAGGGTCTTGAGATATTCGCCGTTGCCGGTCGTCAGATAAAGCTCGGTCGCCGCCCAGAAAAGCTCGTCGGAAATGCTGTCGTCGTCGTAGTCGCCGCCGCCGCCGAACCCATCGGACTTGGGGGCAAGGAGCGCCGGATTGGCATTCGCCGCCACCCACGCCTTGCGCGCCGCCGAAAGCAGCCGCGCAGAAAATGTCGGGTTATGCTCGGCAAAGAGCCGCGCGCCCTGGGCAGCCACCGCCGCAACATCGAGCGTCGCCGCGGTCGAGGGGCGGTAAAGCGCGCGCGGCTGCGGGTCGTCGCCCGGCAGCATCGGTGCGGCGGTCCAGGCCGTATCGTGGATCTTGTGGTGCACCATGCCGGCGAGCGGTTCTCCATCCGGGACCATCATCCGCAGCAAGAACTCCAGCTCCCAGCGCGCCTCGTCGAGAATATCCGGAAGGCCATTGCCGTTTTCCGGAATGCGCGACAGCCCGTCGCGCATCACCGCCGATTTGGGCGCAAACGTCAGGCCGCGTTCGTAGGCGGCAAGCAGTTGCGCAGCAGCCAGCGCTCCGGTCACCGCATATTTGCCGTGGTCGCCCGCGTCATACCAGCCGCCGGTCACGTCCAGTTGGTAGGAACAGGACCAGCCGCCGTAGAGCGCCTCGGCCTGCGCGCCGCCAAGGCACGGAACCGCCTTGTCGCCCTGGTTCGGCGCGACGCCGACATGGCCGGCCGATCGGGCATAGGCCTTGCCGGCGATCGCCCCCCTGATCTCGATCCCGCTTCTTTGCGGGTAGAACCAGGATAGCGCATCGACCCGCAACCGCGTGTAGAGATCCTCGCCGATCGAAAAGCGGTCGCTTGCCCAGTCGCCGGACACCAGTCGATAGCCGTCGCCCGGCGTCTTGAACGCCGAGAAGTCCGCAACCTGCGTCTCGACCCCGGCCGTCGGATCGAAACCGTGGGGCTGCGTCTTGCCCTTGCCGACGATCCTGTCCGCAGAATCCAACAGTCGAAAATCGATGGGTTGTTTCGCATCGGCGACGAAGGTCGCCCGCTTCGGGCCATCCGTCAGGTAGCCGAGCTGGTTGACGCGAATGGCCGGCCCTTCGGCCGCCCGCCGCGCCGCCGGCGAGGAAGCCCCGGTCGCCACCAGCGAGACGTCGTCGAGGCAGACACGGCCGCCCTCGCCGCCGCCAAGCGGAAAAACGAGCTGCGCTTCGTCCGGCTCCTGCCCCGCGAACTCCGCCGAAAAAAGGCTGCCCTCCGGCGTGCCTTCCATCGTGAATTCGTCCACCATGGTCCAGGGATCGGCGGCGCGCTGCACCCTTGCCTGGACGCTGCGCGCCGGCTCGGCGATCACCCTCATCGACAAACGGTAGATGCGACCGGGCTCGAGCTTCAAGCCATTGGTGCCGATGAGTTGGCTCCAGGCTTCACCGCCCCGCGCAACCTCGACGCAAAGCCGGCCGTTCTCGCGCGCGAACGCCAGCCCGTCGCTCGCCCAGAACGTGTCCTGTCTTTTGTCAAAGTGGCCGTCAGCAATCAGTTCGGCGCCCTTTGCCAGGCCCGGCAGGAAGAGCACGGCAATCGCCGCGTGTGCTATCCCGAACCTCGACACGTTTCCAACTCCGAACTCGCCGGCCACCCAAAAGGCGCCACGGAGCCGACAAGCCATGGCAGCAGAGCGTTGCCGCAAACAAGTTAAGCTTGAGAAAAGATCCGGCGGCGCGGCGAAATTTCGCTGTCGCCAAGACCCGTCGCGACCTGTCTGGCGGACCGGTGCGAGGCTTGACGCGCCTCGGCGCCCTGATAGTTTGACCAAAGGGTAAAAATTTGGGCGGCAGCACCGCCCGGACGACAAGAGAGACCGAGGAGAACTGGAATGTCGAACCGCCTTAACACGCCGAACGACCTGCGTGCTTTCTGGATGCCGTTCACTGCGAACCGGCAGTTCAAGAAGGAACCGCGCCTCTTCGTCGGCGCCAAGGACATGCACTACACGACCCATGACGGCCGCACGGTACTGGACGGCACGGCGGGTCTGTGGTGCGTCAACGCCGGCCATTGTCGCCCGAAGATCACCGAGGCGATCCGTGAGCAGGCGGGCGAGCTCGACTATGCGCCGGCCTTCCAGCTCGGCCACCCCAAGGCCTTCGAACTGGCAAACCGCCTGGTCGACATCGCGCCCGAGGGCATGAACCACGTTCTCTACACCAACTCTGGCTCGGAATCGGTAGACACCGCGCTGAAGGTGGCACTCGCCTATCACCGCGCCAAGGGCGACGGCTCGCGTTTCCGCCTGATTGGTCGCGAGCGCGGCTATCACGGCGTCAACTTCGGCGGCATTTCGGTCGGCGGCATCGTCTCCAACCGCAAGATGTTCGGCACGCTTCTGACCGGCGTCGACCATATGCCGCACACCCACTTGCCGGCCCAGAATGGCTTCACCCGCGGCGAGCCCGAGCATGGCGGCGATATCGCGACCGAACTCGAGCGTATCGTTACGCTGCATGACGCCTCCACCATCGCAGCCGTCATCGTCGAACCGGTGGCCGGCTCCACCGGCGTGCTGATCCCGCCGAAGGGCTACCTGCAGAAACTGCGCGAGATCTGCACCAAGCACGGCATCCTGCTGATTTTCGATGAAGTCATCACCGGTTTCGGCCGCCTCGGCACGCCGTTTGCCGCGCAGTATTTCGACGTGAAGCCGGATATCATTACGACCGCAAAGGGTCTCACCAACGGCGTCATCCCGATGGGTGCGGTCTTCGTCACCTCCGAGATCCATGATGCCTTCATGAATGGCCCGGAGCACATGATCGAGTTCTTCCACGGCTACACCTATTCGGGCAACCCGATCGCCTCGGCCGCCGCCCTCGGCACGCTCGACACCTACAAGGAAGAGGGCCTCTTGACCCGCGCCGCCGAGTTGGCACCCTATTGGGAAGAGGGCCTGCACTCGCTGAAGGACTGCCCGCATGTCATCGACATCCGCAATCTCGGCCTGATCGGCGCGATCGAGCTGCAGCCGATCGCCGGCGAGCCGACGAAGCGCGCTTTCTCCGCCTTCCTCAAGGCCTATGAGAGCGGCCTCTTGATCCGCACCACCGGCGACATCATTGCGCTGTCACCGCCGCTGATCATCAGCAAGGCAGAAATCGACGAGCTGTTCGGCAAGCTGCGCGCCGTTCTCAACAGCAATATCTAAGCAGGCCTCGTCGAGACTGTCAGAACCCTTTCCCCGGCAACGGGGGAAGGGTTACTCTTATCCGCAACAATGAAGCCAAGCGTCGTCCCGCCGAGACATCCGGGGCGCGTATAAGAAATGGAGTTGCCTCATGTCCGAAGCGCTGGAACGCTATATCGATCAGGGCGTCGGACGCGAGCCGGCTGACATCGTCTTGAAGGGCGGGCAGTTCTTCGATCTCGTCACTGGCGAACTGGTCGCCTCCGACATCGCGATCTCCGGCGACCGCATCGTCGGCACCTTCGGCAGCTACGAGGGGCGCGAGGAAATCGACATCACCGGCCGCATCGTCGTGCCCGGGTTCATCGACACCCATCTGCACATCGAATCCTCGCTGGTCACCCCGCACGAGTTCGACCGCTGCGTTCTGCCGCTCGGCATCACCACGGTCGTCTGCGATCCGCACGAGATCGCCAACGTGCTCGGTACCGAGGGCATCGAGTATTTCCTGGATTCGGCACTCGAGACGATCATGGACATCCGCGTCCAGCTCTCCTCCTGCGTGCCGGCGACGCATCTGGAAACGTCGGGCGCCGACCTGCCGATCGAACGTCTCCTGCCCTTCCGCCACCATCCGAAAGTCATTGGCCTTGCCGAGTTCATGAACTTTCCGGGTGTTGTGCACAAGGACCCGGTCTGCCTCGCCAAGCTCGATGCCTTCCAGGGCGCCCATATCGACGGCCACGCACCGCTGCTTTCAGGCAAGGACCTGAACGGCTATCTCGCAGCCGGTATCCGCACCGATCATGAATGCACCAGCGCTGAAGAAGCCATGGAGAAGATCCGCAAGGGCATGCACATCCTCGTGCGAGAGGGCTCGGTCTCCAAGGACCTGCATGCGCTGATGCCCATCATCACCGAGCGGCTGTCGCCGCACCTGGCGCTCTGCACCGACGACCGCAACCCGCTCGACATCGCCGAGCAGGGTCACCTCGACCATATGATCCGCACGGCGATATCCGCCGGCGTCGAGCCGCTGGCGATCTACCGCGCCGCCTCGATCTCGGCCGCCCGCGCCTTCGGTCTGCGCGACCGCGGCTTGGTCGCGCCCGGCTGGCGCGCCGATCTCGTGGTCATCGACAGCCTGGAAAACTGCAAGGCCGAAACGGTGTTCTCCGGTGGTCGCCGCGTCACCGACGCGCTCTTTGCCACCCGCAAGACGGTCGCCCCCGTCGGGCTCGACAGCGTCAAGGCCGGCCAAGTCCATGCCAGCGCCTTCGGCATTCCGGTCGCAGACGGCGACACCTCGGTCATCGGCGTTCTGCCCGGCAAGATCATCACCGAGCACCGCCGCTACCGCCTGCCGGCGGTCGGCAACCAGACCGGCGTCGATCTCGGCCGCGACATCATCAAGGTCGCCGTCATCGAACGCCACGGCGTCAACGGCAACCATGCCAATGGCTTCGTGCAGGGGTTCGGGCTGAAGAAAGGCGCGATCGCCTCGACCGTCGGCCATGACAGCCACAACATCTGCGTCGTTGGCGTCAACGACGAGGACATGGCGATCGCCGCCAACCGGCTCGGCGAGATCAAGGGCGGTTTCGTCGTCGTCGAGGACGGCAAGGTGACCGGCGAGATCGCGCTTCCGGTCGCAGGCCTGATGAGCCTCGAGCCCTATGAGAGCGTCCGTGACACGCTGCACGACCTGCGCCACGCCGCCTTCGCGCTCGGCGCAACGCTGGAGGAGCCGTTCCTGCAGCTCGCCTTCCTGCCGCTGCCGGTCATCCCGCATCTGAAGATCTCGGATCGCGGGCTGGTCGATGTCGACAAGTTCATGCTGATCGGGTGATTGGCGGCGGCACTCAGTTGTCGGCCACGGCGGGCGCCAGTTCCTTGCGGAAATAGACGACGCGCTCCGTCTCCTCGAAGCCAAGCGCCATGTGCAGGCTTTGGCTCCTCAGATTGTCGGTCGCCGTGTCGGAGGCGAGTTCCTGGCAGCCCCGGCTTGTCGCCCAGCGTTCGACCGCGGTGATCAGGGCGCGCGCCACGCCGCGACGGCGGTAGGCGGGCAAGACGTAAATGCCTTCGAGGAAGCCGACGGGCGAGGTCTCGCAGCCGTTAACGTAATCGTGGCGGATCGACGCTTCAGCGAAACCGGCAGCGACACCGGCTTCGTCCTCGCAAAGGAACGAAGCGTAGCGGTCGCGCTCCGCGAGACTGGATTCGACTTCGGCGCGATGATCCGCCGCCGGTGTATCCGGCCAGAGCGCCAGACGCATCTCGACCCAGCGGCCGATGGTTTCGCCATCCATCAACAATACGCGCATCAGAACTTCCCTGAGAAGGCCGACAGTCCGGCAACCCTGATGCTACCGGCTTCAAGCCGTGCCGGATATCCGGGCAATTCCAGGGGCTCAACCGCCGACGGCGCCAGAAACTCCAGCGGTTCCCGGGTGAGATTGAAGACGAAGAGCAGCCGCTCGCCGTCTTTCTCGCGAACAAAGGCCAGGAGATCGCTGTTCGTGTCGAGGAACCGCATCGTGCCATCGCTGAGTGCCGGCTGCGATCGGCGGAAGGCGAGCGTCGCGCGATAGTGATCGAGCACCGTGTCCCCGGTCTGCTGGGCGTCGACCGAAAGCCGCCGATGGTCCTCGGGCACCGGCAGCCACGGCTTGCCGGCGGTAAAGCCGGCATTGGCCGCTGCCTGCTCCCAGACCATCGGTGTGCGGCATCCGTCGCGGCCCTTATAGGAGGGCCAGAAACGGATGCCATATGGATCGCGCAGATCCTCGAAAGCAAGCTCCGCCTCCGGCAGCCCCAGCTCCTCGCCCTGATAGAGGCAGATCGAGCCACGCAGGCTGGAAAGCAGTGTGATCGCCAGCCGCGCCACCCTCTCCCGCTCCGCTTCACTGCGGGCAAAGCGGCTGACATGGCGCGTCACGTCGTGGTTGGAAAAGGCCCAGCAGACCCAGCCGTCGGTCACCGCCTTCTGGAAGTTCTCGACGCAGCGGCGGATATGGGTCGCGGTAAAGTCCGGCCCCAGGAGGTCAAAGGTATAGCACATGTTGAGCTTGTCGCCGCCGCTGGTATAGGCGGCCACGGTCTTCAGCGAGCGGGCGCCGTCGCCCACCTCGCCGACGGTCATGCGGCCTTCGTAGCGATCAAGCAACGCCCGGAACCGCGCGAGGAAGGCGATGTTTTCCGGCTGGCTCTTGTCGTGGAGATGGTCCTGCATGCCGTAGGGGTTCACGTCGGGCGCATCGTTGCTGGTGGCATCCGGATCCGGCACGAGCGGCGGGTTGTCCCGCAAGTGCTTGTCGTGGAAGTAGAAGTTCACCGTATCGAGACGGAAGCCGTCGACCCCGCGGTCGAGCCAGAAGCGGGCAGCATCGAGCACCGCGTCCTGAACTTCGGGATTGTGAAAGTTGAGGTCCGGCTGCGAGCCTAAGAAGTTGTGCATGTAATACTGCTTGCGCACCCCGTCCCATTCCCAGGCCGGTCCGCCGAAGATCGACAGCCAGTTGTTGGGCGCCGTGCCGTCCGGCTTAGGATCGGCCCAGACATACCAGTCCGCCTTCCCGTTCGTTCGGCTGGAGCGGCTTTCGACAAACCAGGGATGGCGATCGGCGGTGTGGGAGATCACCTGGTCGATGATCACTTTCAGGCCAAGACGATGGGCCTCGCCAAGCATCTCGTCGAAATCGGCGAGTGTTCCGAACATCGGATCGACGTCGCAGTAATCCGAGACGTCGTAGCCCATGTCGGCCTGCGGCGAGGTGAAGAACGGCGACAGCCAGATCGCATCGACGCCGAGCGAGGCGATGTGCGGCAACCTGCGGGTGACACCCTTGAGATCGCCGATGCCGTCGTCGTCGGTATCCTGGAACGAGCGCGGATAGACCTGATAGATCACCGCACCGCGCCACCAATCGTCACCCGATACCTGCCGAGACGCCATGTAAGCCCCCTGAAGACGGTCTGTCGCGCAAAGGTGTAGCGTTGCCCGGCGCCGGAGTAAACGCCATTCACCGCCACGCACGGATCGCCACCAAACAGCCGGAAACTATCTCTTGCCGAGAACGATCGAGACCCTTATCCCGTCTCAGACGAAATCTTGTGAGGAGGAAAGTCGTTGGCCGGAAAGATGCTTGCGATCGGAGAGTGCATGGTCGAGCTCATGCAGGCGGAAGGCGGGCTCTTGCGCAAAGGCTATGCCGGCGACACGTTCAACGCCGCCTATTATGCGCGGCTCTTCATGCCTGCTGATTGGACCGTCGCCTATTGCTCCGCCGTCGGCACCGACACGGTTTCCGACGAGATGCTGGCCTTCATGGCGGAAAAAGCGATCGACACCTCGGCCGTCCGCCGCATCGAGAACCGCTCGGCAGGCCTCTATATGATCCATCTGAAGGACGGCGAGCGCAGCTTCTCCTACTGGCGCTCGCACTCGGCTGCCAAGCTGCTTGCCGACGACGCCGAGCACCTCCGACGCGCGATCGAAAGCTCCGACCTCATCCTCTTCTCCGGCATCACGCTGGCGATCCTTGCGCCCGATGCCGTAGAAACGCTGCTGTCGGAGCTGCGCCGCGCCAAGGCTGCCGGCAAGACGGTGGTCTTCGACCCGAACATTCGCCCGCGTCTCTGGGACGATGCCGAGCGCATGCGCCGCACGCTGACCGACGGTGCCCGCGCCGCGACCCTGGTGATGCCGAGCTTCGACGACGAGATGACCCATTTCGGCGATGCTTCGATCGACGCGACGATTGCCCGTTACAAGAGCCTGGGCGCCACCAACCTCGTCGTCAAGGATGGCGAGAAGGGTGTGACGCTCGCCTTCGGCGATGCCCCGGTTGAGCATGTGCCGGCGACCCCGGTCGAGCGCGTCGTCGATACGACCAGTGCCGGCGACAGCTTCAACGGCGCCTTCGTCTCCCGCTTGGTGGCGGGCGACAAGCCAGCCCAGGCCGCCACCTTTGCGGCAAGCGTCGCTGCCGGCGTCATCGGCCATCACGGCGCGCTCGTGGCGCGGGAGAAGCTGCCTGCCGCGTGAGCGGCGGGGTCACTTTTCAGGAACTTTAGGAAGGATGCAGACGGAAAGCCTGTTTGGTTTTCCGCTCCCTCTTTATCTTTAGCGACGCTTCTTCGCCTTGGACTCGTACGGGTTGTCGCCCGAACGGAAGTGCATGCGGATCGGCACGCCCGGCAGGTCGAAATCGTTGCGCAGACCGTTGATCAGGTAGCGCACATAGGATTCCGGCAGCGCGTCCGGCCGCGTGCAGGAGATCATGAAGCCCGGCGGGCGCGCCTTCACCTGGGTCATGTACTTGAGCTTGAGCCGGCGACCGGAAACGGCCGGTGGCGGATGCTGAACCGTCTGCGATTCCAGCCAGCGGTTGAGCCGCGCGGTGGAGATGCGGCGGTTCCAGGTCTTGTCGGTCTCGATGATCGCCTGCATCAGCCGGTCGAGGCCGTAGCCGGTGTGACCGGAAATCGGCACGGCACGGATGCCGCGGGCCTGCGGCAACAGCCGCTCGGTCTTTTCGCGAAGATCGGCAAGCACCGCCTGCCAATCCTCGACCAGGTCCCACTTGTTGAAGGCGAGAACGGCCGCCCGGCCTTCGCGCAGCACGAGGTCGACGATCTGCAGATCCTGCTTCTCGAAGGGAATGGTTGCATCAAAGACGATGACCACCGTTTCGGCAAAGCGGATGGCGCGCAGCGCGTCTGCGACCGAGAGCTTCTCGAGCTTCTCCTGAACCTTGGCCTTGCGGCGCATGCCGGCAGTGTCGAACATCTTGATGGTGCGACCGCGCCAGTCCCATTCGACCGAGATGGAATCGCGGGTGATGCCGGCTTCCGGACCCGTCAGCAGCCGGTCTTCGCCGAGGAAGCGGTTGATCAGGGTCGACTTGCCGGCGTTCGGCCGGCCGACGATCGCCACCCGCAGCGGCTTGGTCTCGTCATAGGCGGTCTCCACCTCTTCGTCTTCACCGTCGTCCTTGAACGTGGGGCGCAGATCGATATCGGTTTCGGCCACGTCGTCTTCCGGCGGGTAGGCCCGGTCTTCGCCGATCGCAGCGACGATCGCGTCGCGCAGATCGAGCATGCCCTGGCCGTGTTCGGCCGAGATCGGGCACGGCTCGCCAAGGCCGAGCGTGAAGGCATCGTAGAAGCCGCCGTCGGAGCCGCGCGCCTCGGACTTGTTGGCGACCAGCACCACCGGCTTGCCGCGGCGGCGCAGCATTTCGGCAAGCGTCTCGTCTGCCGGCGTCAGTCCGCCCTTGGCGTCAACCAGGAACAGCGAAAGATCGGCTTCGTCGATCGCGGCCTCGGTCTGCGCCCACATGCGCCCCTGCAGCGTGTCGGGTCCCGATTGCTCGAGACCGGCCGTGTCGATGATGCGGAAGCGCAGATCGATCAACTTGGCGTCCCCCGGGCGACGGTCGCGGGTGACACCCGGCGTATCGTCGACGAGCGCCAGCTTCTTGCCGACCAGGCGGTTGAACAAGGTGGACTTGCCGACATTGGGACGCCCGACGATGGCGACGGTGAAGCTCATGGATCTATCCGTTTCCGCTTGGAGCCCTGCTGCCAACAAGGCGGCTGCGCTCATAAATTCGTTTTCTGCCGCATCGGCAGCGACAGTCCCAGCAGGAACTGTTCCGATTGTACTCGGCAATCCCGAACGCAAAACCGCTTAAGCACTTTTGCTGAAACTGCTTTAAACGCTTTAGCGCACAATCCCAAGGTCGAGACCGACATTGGGATCATGCGCTGATTCGAAAGGGTCTTGCACCCCGTGCCTTCCCGTGGGGATGGGCTGTCGTCTTAGGCCTTGCCGCTCGCGGCGATCACGTCGAGCAGCATCTGGGCGCGACCGGTGACGTTGCGCGGGCTCTGCGCATCGTCGACGATCTGCTGGAACCAGGTCTTCGCCTTGGCGTAGTCGCCGGACTTGTAGGCAGCGAGACCAAGGGCTTCACGCGCCGAGTGGCGCATGTTGTTCTGCGGCGTAGCAAGCTGCTCGACCTCGGCCGAAACCTGGTCGTAACCGCCGGTATCGACGAGCAGGTAGGCTGCACGCAGACGCGCTGCCTCCTGGATAGCTGCCGGGACGCTGCTGTCCTTGCCGATAGCGGAGAAGGCCTTGGCAGCCGCCTCTGTCTCGCCCTTCTGCGCCTGCAGCGTGGCAGCGCGCAGACGCGCCAGCACCGGATAGGCGCCGTAGCCGTCCTTCTCCAGCGTGTTCAAGGCGGCGAGCGCCTCGTCTGTCTTGTTTTCCTTGGCGAGGTTCAACGCCTGCAGGAACGCATCGCCCGACTTCGAGGAGGCGCCATCCTGCCAGTAATCGAAGCCGACCTTGCCGATGGTGCCGAGTACGATAAGCACGGCGATGGCCACGATGACGCCGCCGAAGCGGGCCCAGATGCTCTTCATCTGGTCGGAACGCAGTTCCTCATTGACCTCGCGGATAAAGCTGTCGTCTTGGTTCGCCATCTATTGCCCCGGCCTTGCCTGCACACTGGCCCGTCGCGCCAACGGTCATATGACGATCGGCGAAACGGACACTCTCAAACTGTTCGAGCATGCACGAGGGGTCCTTGCCGCACCCGCCGCACTCTCATGGATTTTGCGCCTTCTACCCGATTTTGCGGCGCTTGTAAGGGGGCCGACGCGATTTAGAGCGCCTATGGCCGACACGAGGCCGACTCCGTCGCTCTAAATTTTCTGTTACTGCAATTCCGGACGCAAAACCGCGGTGCACTTTTGCTGGAAATTGCATCAGCCCATGACGACCGGTGCAACGCCGATCAACCATTCGTGCAGCTTCCAGACGAAGAGCACGTAGGCGACGAGGCCGATGATGATGGCGAGCACGTCGTTGGAGGCCGATTTGAACACCGGCAGTACGCGTTCGCCTGCCCGCTCGCGGCGTTTCAGCGAGATACGCAGGATCACCGCCCAGGCGAGAAACGAGCCGAACAGCAGGACGGAGGACGTCTCGCCGTTGGCGAGCAGATGCGCCAGCGCCCAGACCTTGATCGAAAGCACCTGAGGATGCTTGACCGCAACCGCGATGCGCCCGGCCGGAAGGAAGCCGGCAGCAAGGAAGATGAAGGCAAAAAGCATCAGAAGCAGCGCGATGTGGCGCATGAATACGGGCGGATCGTAGAGCATGCCCGTTTCGCTGCGGGCCTGGCCGAAGCCATAGATGATCAGACAGAGGCCGATGAGGCTGAGGATTGCATAGATCCCCATCCAGGTGCCCTTGCCGCGGCGCTCGATGACGCCGGCGCGGAAACCGGGCGCGACGACGCGGATGAGATGCAGGCCGAGAAAAAGAATGATGCCGAGAACGAGTATCGCCATGGGGCCACCGCTTTGTTCGAGTATCGGGCAAACTCAGCGCCGCTCGTCGGAAAAGACGGGAGCTGGCCGCTGAAGCGTGTTGATTTCCAGTGTATTCGGTTCCCGGACCGATTCCGCCCAGGTTGCTATGGAGTAGCCTTGATAGCGCGTTTTTTCCAGACCGATCAAAGGATTGCCGCATTTTCGAACCATTTGCGACAAAACCAAAACAGTGCAGTTGATCATGATCCGTATTCCGCTTGCCCTCTCGCTCGCCCTTCTTCCCGCTCTTGCCAGGGCCGAGCCGGCGTCGCCGGCCACCGCGCCCGCCGGTGACAGGCAGTTGGTGATCGTCTCGTTCGACGGCGCGCATGACAACGCGCTATGGGAAAAAAGCCTGGCGATGGCCAAGCGCACCGGTGCGCATTTCACCTATTTCCTCTCCTGCACCTTTCTGATGACCCGGGCGGACGGCAAGACGCTCTACAAGCCGCCGGGCCAGAAGGCAGGCCGCTCGAATGTCGGCTTCGCGCAGAGCCGTGAAGAGATCGCGGCCCGCGTCGGCCACATCTGGCAGGCCCATCTCGACGGCCACGACATCGCCAGCCACGCCTGCGGCCACTTCGACGGCAAGGGCTGGAGCAAAGCCGACTGGCAAAGCGAGTTTTCGACCTTCAACGCGGCGCTCAAGGACGCCTGGAAGAAGGCGGACAAGCCCGAGGCCGAGCCGGCCGGCTGGGCCGAATTCGCCGCAACCGGGATCAAGGGATTCCGCGCGCCCTATCTGTCGCTGAGCGACGGCCTGCTGCCGGCACTCAAGGCGGACAACTTCACCTATGACGCAAGCCTGGTGACCAAGGGTCCGGGCTGGCCGACGACAAAGGATGGCCTGCCGCGTTTCGGACTGCCGCTGATCCCCGAAGGGCCGTCGCAGCGCCCTGTCATCGGCATGGACTACAATCTCTTCGTCCGCCACTCCATGGGTGTGGAGAACAAGAAGGACAGCGCCCGCTTCGAGGAGCGCACCTACGAGGCCTACAGGAAAGCCTTCGACCGGGAATATGCGGGCGACCGCATCCCACTGCAGCTCGGCTTCCATTTCGTCGAAATGAACGGCGGCGCCTACTGGCGCGCGCTCGATCGGCTGCTGGGCGAAGTCTGCGGCAAGCCCGACGTCGCATGCGTCAGCTATGCCCAGGCGCTGCCGCTGATCGAGCAGGCAAAAAAGAAGGCGGGTCGAACCGCCTTCTGATTGCTATGCGTTCGGCCAAGCTCAGGCCAGTTCCTCTTCACCACCGACCTCGATGAACTTCTGATCGATATGCGGTAGCGGCTCTTCGTCGATCGTCGCCTCGAACGCGCGCAGGCGCTTGTAGATCGACAGGAGCTCGACGATCGTCGGCCAGGAAGAAACCAGATACTGGAACGACGAGGTGACCTGGCCGAAGGCGCCGGAGATTTGGTTCAGCGCGCCAAGCGTGATCTTACCGGCGATAATCGACGGCGCCAGGATCAGCAGCGAAAAGATGTTGTTGATCTGCAGGTAGAAGATGCGGGCGATGTTGAAATAGAGATAGTGGAAGTACAGCCGGAAATAGTTGCGGCGCACGTTCTCGAAAAGGTCGGCAACGGTTGGCGGCTGGGCGCGATCGGCGTGATCTTCGCCATAGACCAGTTCCTTGCGGTAGGCCGCCTCGACGCGCTGGTTGCGGAACTCAAGCCCCGGCAATTTGATGCCGACGACAGCCAGGAACACGGTGCCGAACAGCGACCAGAGCACCGCGGCGGTGACCAGCGGATAGGGAATGGCGCCGACGATCGGCAGTTCGGTGACGTTTGCGGACAGCCGGATCAACACCGGCGTAAACGCGATCAGCGTCATCACGCTGTCGATCAGGCTGACGCCGAGACCTTCCACGGTCGTGGAAAAGCGCATCGTGTCTTCCTGCACACGCTGCGAGGCACCTTCGATATGGCGCAGCTTGCCCCAATGGGCCATGTAGTACTCGTTCATCGCGGTGCGCCACCGGAAGATATAGTGGCTAACGAAGAAGCGCGTCATGACGGCCACGGCGACGGCGACGAGCGCGATCGCGAGGAAGGTGGCGATTTCGCCGTAGAACTCTTCCGCGGTGACGACCTTTGACTTGGAAACCGCCGCCTGGATCAGGTCCCAGAACGGCCCATACCAGTTGTTGATGGCGACGCTGACCTGCACCTGAAAATAGGTGACGAACAGAATGAGGGCGGATCCGAGGATCGACCAATTCTGCCAGCGATGCGGTGAGTAGACGTACCAGAACGCCGCAAATAACCCCGTGACCAGCGCGAAATAGATGTAGAACCAGAGGAAGGCCGGAGACCAGAAGGCGGAAATGCCGACGATCGGCGGCGCGTCGGACGGCAAAGGCGGCATGCCGAAGACTGCGCCCAGTTGCTCGCCTTCCCCATACCAGAAGGCGATGGCAACCAGCGACCAGACGACAAAGGAAATGAAGAAGAGCTTCGGCTTCGGAAAGAAGGATAGGAACAAGTGCGGCACTCTCGTTTCGGTGGAGACGAACAACTCGCCTCCCGAAGCGCCGAAACTAGGGCAAAGCGCCGTCGTCAACAATCGGGTAATGTAAACGTTACTGTTATTTCATCCAGGCGAGCGCCGGTGCCGGAGGGTCTTTTTTCGCCGCTGCTCAGGCCCTCAATGCCTGTGAAATCCGCTTCAACTCGACGACAATGACCCCACCGCACAGGAAAAGAACGGCAGCCGCGATCAAGGTTGGTGCGGTGAAGCTGCCGGTGCGCTCCGCAAGCCAGCCGGCGACCAGCGGACCGACGATTTGCCCAATACCGAAAGCAGCCGTCATCAAAGCAAGCGCCTTGCGCGGGCTCTCGGGCGCCAGCTTCCGCCCGATCTGCAGGCCATAGGCAGTGATCATCATGAAGGTTGCGCCGAGCATCAGGCCGCCGGCAAGCGGCGCATAGGGCAAAGGCAGGCTGACCGTCAGCACCAGCCCGACCGCCTCGACGAGCAGCCCGATTGCATAGACGCCGGCAAGGCCGAAGCGCGGCACGGCAAAGCGCCAGAGATAGACGGAGAGCGCTGCGGCAAGCCCCGTCAGCAGCCAGGCGAGAAACTCGATGCTGTGGCCGCCGCTCGGATCACGCGCCATGGTGACGAGGAACGTGGCGGTGATCACATAGCCGAAGCCGAAGAGCGCATAGGTGAACGTCACTACGGTCAGCGGCCGCGTCCAGCCCAGCGGCCTTTCGCGCACCGGACCAGAACCGGACGACGGAACGCCGGGAAGAAGTGCGGTAACGACGATCGTCCCGACCAATCCGACCAGCGCGCCGGTAAACCAGTCGCCCATGGAGGTCGTCAGGCCGGCGTGACCCGCGATCGGGTTCGCCCAGACGCAAAGCGATGAAAACGCGATACCGAGGCCGACGCCGCCAAAGTGAACGGCCGGCACGTGTTCCGAGCGCGCGAGCACGCCATGGCCGAGCACGATGCCGGAGATGAAGATCATCGCAAAGGCGCTGGCAAGGCCGGCGAGGAAACGGATCAGCGCCAGCACGACGACGGAGGACGAGAGGCCCATGGCCGCCAGCAGAGCCGTCGTGGCGACGAGCGACAGCAGACCGATCCGCCGCTCGTGCCCATGGGCCCAGCCATAGGCCGCAAGAATGGCGCCGGCGAGATAGCCGACGAAATTGGCCGAGGCGATGAGCCCGGCATCACCCGGCGACAGGCCGAGATCCACCATCATCGCCGGCAGGATCGGCGTATAGGAGAAGCGTCCGAAGCCCATGGCGACGGCCATGGCGATGGCGCCGGCAGTCGCGGTGGCGGAGATGTTGGTCTGCAGCGGTCGGTCGAGCGTGGTCATATCATTTTATTGCGCCGCAACACGACGGACGACAAACGACAATAATTGAAGGATCTATTGAAGAAATCGAACGATCACCGATTTCAATGGCTTAGACCAATCACCGGAAAGGTGAGATGCACCACATCACGGCGGCAGATCATGCACCGCGGCGATGGAGCAAAAAATCGTCTGGAGGACGACGGAGGCTGCAGGCCGCCGCCGTATCCCTGGTTCATTCAGCCCGGTAGTGTCACCACCAGCGGCCCGCCGCGGGTGACGACAACTGTGTGCTCATACTGCACCGTCGGCGCGCGCGGGTCGCTGTAGAGCGTCCAGTCGTCGTTGCCGCCCTCGGCCCATTGCGCGCCCATCGACAGGAAGGGCTCGACGGTGAAGACCATGCCGTCGGTCATCCGGCGACGCTCGCGCGGGTCCGGCCAGGTGGCGATCTCGGTCGGCTCCTCATGCAGCGAGCGGCCGATGCCGTGGCTGGCGAGATTGGTGACAAGCGAATAGCGGTTCTTGCGGGCGAAGTCGCCAATCGCGTTGCCGATGGCAGCCAGCGGCTGGTCGGGGCGCACCTGCTTCAGACCGACCCACATGGCCCGCTTGCCATCGCGGCAAAGCCGGTCGATCGCGGCGGTGACCGGCGGTACCGGGAACGAGGCGCCGGTATCGGCAAAGATGCCGTCCTTTTCGGCCGAGACGTCGATGTTGACGAGATCGCCGGCCTTGATCACGCGGTTGCCGGGAATGCCGTGGGCGATTTCCTCGTTGACGCTGATGCATGTGGCACCAGGAAACTGGTAGCAGAGTTCGGGCGCCGAGCGTGCGCCGGCCTCTTCCAGTACCTTGCGGCCGATCGCATCGAGTTCCGCAGTGGTAATGCCGGGCTCGAGCGCCTCGCCCATCGTCTGCAGGGCATTGGCGCAGATGCGGCCGATTTCCTTCAGCCGCAGCAGGTCTTCTTCGTTGTTGAGGGTCATCCGTATCTCGCTTTCGCGCTCACATGTAGCGTGTCATGACGCGTTATGCCAGCACGCAGCGGAACGGCCGGGGGTGACCGCCCCCGACCCTCGACACTCAGGCGATAGCGGGTGCCGCTGCCTTTTCTTCCGCCACGGCCTTGCGCACCAGCGGCGCCACCTTGGTGCCGTAGAGCTCGATGCCGCGCATGATCTGGTCGTGCGGCATCGGACCGATCGCCATCTGCAGCAGGAAGCGATCGTTACGGAACAGCTTCCAGTTCTCGACGATCTTCTCGGCCACCGTTTCCGGATCACCGAGGAAGAGGTTGCCGGAGGGGCTGCGCGCCTGGTCGAAATGCGCCCGGTTCGTCGGTCCCCAGCCGCGCTCGCGGCCGATGCGGTTCATCACTTCCGCCTGCGGCCCGTAGAACTGGTCGGCGGCAAGATCGGTCGTATCGGCGATGAAGCCGTGCACGTTGATGCTGGTTTTCAGGTTTGCCGGATCCTGACCGGCGCGGCGCGCGGCCTCGCGGTAGAGGTCGAAGAGCGGCGCAAACCGGCGTGGCTCGCCGCCGATGATCGCAAGCGCCACCGGCAGGCCGAGCGCGCCCGCGCGCGCTACCGATTGCGGCGTGCCGCCAACGGCGATCCAGAGCGGCAGCACCTCCTGCAGCGGCCGCGGATAGACGCCGCGATCATGGATCGCCGGCCGCATCTCGCCGGCCCACGAGACCTTTTCGCTTTCGCGCAGCGCCATCAGGAGGTCGAGCTTTTCGGCAAAGAGCTGGTCGTAGTCATCGAGCGACTGGCCGAAGAGCGGGAAGGATTCGATGAACGACCCGCGACCGGCCATGATCTCGGCGCGGCCGCCCGAGATCAGATCAAGGGTCGAGAATTGCTGGAAGACGCGTACGGGATCGTCCGAGCTCAACACCGTGACGGCACTGGTCAGCCGGATATTCTTCGTTTTTGCCGCTGCGGCCGCGAGGATGACCGCCGGCGCGGAGGCCGCGTAGTCAGGCCGATGGTGTTCGCCGAGCCCGAAAACATCGAGGCCAACCTGATCTGCAAGCTCGATTTCCTCGAGAAGGTTCTTGAGGCGACGCTGGCCCTCCCTGCCTTTGTGATCCGCGTTCGGATCGACATCCGCAAATGTGTAAAGCCCGAGTTCCATGAGATCTGTCCTTTTTCTGTTTGCACAACAGATAGTTGGCGCACACATGAGCAGCAAATGCGCATCCGGGAAACGCTGTGTTTCCCGGATGCATACGAACGAGACCTTACCCTCTCGGTAGACCGTCAAGCAGGACATCGAGGCCCTTCCGGAACGTGCCATCCCAATCGCTGTCCAGGAGCAGGCGCGTGCGCTCGATCGTCGGATAGCGTTCGCTGAGCGCCGAGAGGCGCTTCTGTCCGGCTGCCTGGTCGGCGTGCGAAAGCGCGAAGCTCGCCCGGGTGACGGTGGCGCCGAGCACGTAGTTCCAGAGCGACCAGATCGCGACATTCATGTCCGCGTCGGCAACGCCGGCTCTCGACAGCACCTCGCTCATGGTTTCCAGGCGGCCGAGTACATTCGCGCCGAGCGCCCGGCGCGGCAGCAGCGACGCCGACCAGGGATGGCGCAGCATGATTCCGCGCCAGTCTTCGAGCATGTGAACCACATCCCTGCGCCAGTCCTCGGGCTCGATCCTTTGCGGGGGCGCGCGATAGGCAAACACCGCATCGAGCGCCAGGTCAAAGACCTCCTCCTTGTTGGCGACATGCCAATAGAGGCTCATGACGCCCGCACCGAGACGGTCGGCGAGACGGCGCATCTTCAAGCCGTCGATACCCTCGGCGTCCAGCAATTCGACCGCAGTCGCCACGATGCGCTCCAGAGACAGGGACGGCTCGCCGCCCGGCTTCTTCCCGGCCTGGGCTGCCGACTCTATCCGCTGGGAGCGTTTGCCCTGCCCGCCGTTCCCTTTCGCCGCCATGCGTCTTCCTTGCTGATTGGAGTGTCGATTTACGCCGACAACGCGCCGGATGTCGATCCTGAACGATTGACTCGTACGGCGTACGATGTAAATGAATCGTACGCCGTACGAGTCAATAGCAAGAGCGACGGCGAAAGGTCAAACCTGCAGGCCTGCAAGCGGCATCGCGCGCGGGCCTCGGAGACGAGAGAACACCATGTCACGCACAATCAGACATCTCATGATCGGAGGACTCATCATCATGACCACGGGCGTTTCCACAGCGGCGACCGCGAGCGAGCAGGCGGCCAAGCTGACGATCGTCAACCCCAAGAACCTCTACGACCCGACGCCGCATGGCTATAGCACCGCGGTGATCGTGCCTGCCGGGGCACGGGTGGCCTACATTTCAGGACAGGGCGGCCAGGATAGCACCGGCGGCCTGTCTCCCGACTTCGCGGTTCAGGTCAAGCAGGCTTATGCCAATCTGGGCGCAGCGCTCGAGGGGCTCGGCGCAAGGCCGGACCAGGTCGCCAAGCTCACCATCTTCGTGGTCGACCACGACATGTCCAAGCTCGAGGTCCTGACCGGCAGCGTCAAGGAAATGTTCGGCGCGACGCTGCCGGCGCAGACACTGGTACCCGTGCCCAAGCTGGCGGTCGACGGCATGCTGTTCGAGGTGGAAGCGGTCGCTGTCATCGACTGACGGCGGCCCGGAAGGCAGAGAATGGTCGGGAGAAACGGACGCGCGGCGAAAATCGCCGCTCGCCCGGCTCTTAGCTCAGCGTCCTTTTGACCGCGTTGCGCCAACCCTTGAACTTGGCCTTACGCATCTTTTCGTCCATGGCGGGCTCGAAGCGGCGGTCGCGTGCCCAGGACTTGGCAAAGTCTTCCTGCTTCGGCCAGACGCCGGCGCGGCTGCCGGCAAGCCAGGCGACGCCGAGCGCGGTCGTTTCCAGGATGACGGGCCGATCGACCGGCGCGTCGAGCAGGTCGGAAAGCCGCTGCATCGTCCAGTCGGAGGCAACCATGCCGCCGTCGACGCGCAGAACCGTCTCCTTGCCGTTGTTGCGCCAGTCCTTGTGCATCGCCTCAAGCAAGTCGCGCGTCTGGTAACAGACGGCTTCGAGTGCCGCGCGGGCAAACTCCGCCGGACCGGTGTTGCGGGTCATGCCGAAGATCGCGCCGCGCGCGTCCGGATCCCAATGCGGCGCGCCGAGCCCGGTGAAGGCCGGCACGAGATAGACGTCCTGCGTCGGATCGGCGCTTGCGGCAAGCGTCCCGGTATCGGGCGCAGCCTTGATCACCTTCAGCCCGTCGCGCAGCCATTGCACCGCAGCACCCGCGACGAAGATCGAGCCTTCGAGCGCATAAGTGGTTTCGCCATCAAGCTTGTAGGCAATGGTGGTGAGCAACCGGTTCTTCGAACGCACCATGTCCTTGCCGGTGTTGAGCAGTGCGAAGCAGCCGGTGCCATAGGTGGATTTCAACATGCCCGGCTTGAAGCAGGCCTGGCCGATGGTCGCCGCCTGCTGGTCGCCGGCAACGCCGAGGATCGGGATCGCCGCGCCGAAAAGTGCGGTATCGGTAACGCCGAAATCGGCGGCGCAATCCTTGACCTCGGGCAGCATGGCGCGCGGCACCTTGAGGATCTTCAGAAGCTCATCGTCCCAGGCATTTTCGGCGATGTTATAGAGCAGCGTGCGCGAGGCGTTGGTCGCGTCGGTCACGAAGGATTTGCCGCCGGTCAGCCGCCAGATGAGGAAGGTATCGATGGTGCCGAAGCAGAGTTCGCCCTTGGCGGCGCGGGCCTGCGCCCTGTCGATGTTGGTCAGCAGCCAGTTGAGCTTGGTGCCGGAGAAATAGGGATCGAGCAGCAGGCCCGTCTTCCGGGTGAAGGTCTTTTCCAGCCCCTGCTTCTTCAGCCGATCACAATAGGAGGCGGTGCGACGGTCCTGCCAGACAATCGCGTTGTGAATGGGATTGCCGGTCTTGCTATCCCAGACGACGACGGTTTCGCGCTGGTTGGTGATGCCGATCGCCGAAAGGTCGCCGGCCTTGATGCCGGCCTTGGCGATAGCGTCCTCAACCGTCGAAAGCACCGTCTGCCAGATTTCCTCGGGATCGTGTTCGACCCACCCGGATTTCGGAAAATACTGCTTGAATTCCTTGTGGCTGGCCCCGGCGATATGCTGCTGACCGTCGAAGATGATCGCCCGGCTCGAGGTCGTACCCTGATCGATCGCGAGAATGTATCCGCCCATATGCCCCTCCCCGGCCACACGCATGTTTGTTCACCCGGCCTTGAAGGCGGGATCTCATTTCGAAAACTTCAATACGATGGCAAAACGAATGTCAAACGAAAACAAAACGCAACCGTCGACTTCGCCATTCCCCTCCTCAACTCTGCGGTCCGCAACCCAAAAACACAATTGTCAGCGCCGGCGTTTTCCGCGTAGGCTGGCGCTGTTGCGCCGCAACAAAGCAGTGCGCGGCGCCACAAAGGGAGAGAGCAGCAATGACGAAAACAGCGGTCATCACCGGTTCGACGAGCGGCATCGGGCTTGCGATCGCCAAGGCCTTCGCCAAGGGTGGCGCCAATATCGTGCTGAACGGCTTCGGTAGCCCGGACGAAATCAAGAAGGCGACGGACGACGTCAGCGCGCTGACGACAGGAACGGTCGTCTATCATGCTGCCGACATGACGAAGCCAGCCGAGATCGCCGATCTGATCGCCACGGCGACGACCCGCTTCGGCGGCGTCGATATCCTCGTCAACAATGCCGGTATCCAATATGTCGAGAAGGTCGAGGATTTCCCGATCGAGCAATGGGACCGCATCATCGCGATCAACCTCTCCTCGTCCTTCCACACGATCCGCGCCGCTATTCCCGGCATGAAGGCGAAAGGCTGGGGCCGCATCATCAACATCGCCTCGGCCCATGGCCTCGTCGCCTCGCCCTTCAAGGCGGCCTATGTGGCGGCGAAGCACGGCGTGCTCGGCCTGACGAAGACCGTGGCGCTCGAAGTGGCCGAAAGCGGCATCACCGCGAACTCGATCTGCCCGGGCTACGTGCTGACGCCGCTCGTCGAAAAGCAGATCCCCGATCAAGCCCGCACCCGCGGCATCACCGAGCAGCAAGTGATCAACGACGTGATGCTGAAGGGGCAGCCGACGAAGAAGTTCATCACCGTCGAACAGGTCGCAGCCCTTGCCGTCTATCTCGCCGGCGACGACGCGGCACAGATCACCGGCACCCATGTGTCGATGGACGGCGGTTGGACGGCGCAGTAACGGCCGACATCCGTCAAGTGGACGGCAGCGCGGACCGGGTGCCCCCCGCGCTGCCCGCATGGCGTGCAAAAGTCCGCTCAGCCCTTTGCTTTTCTGCATAACCACCTAAGATCAAAGTGATTTCAGGACGTATGCAGCAGCAGGGAATGAATGGCATGCCCCAGCCGACCGGTTCAATCAGCTTCATCCTCAACGACCGCGAGGTCGCTCTTTCCGACATTGCACCGACAACGACGCTGCTCGACTATCTGCGGCTGGAACGCCGGCTGACCGGCACCAAGGAAGGTTGTGCGGAGGGCGACTGCGGCGCCTGCACCGTGCTCGTCGGGCGGCTGGTCAGCGACCGGCTCGTCTATGAAAGCGTCAACGCCTGCATCCGTTTCCTCGGCTCGCTGCAGGCAACCCATGTCGTCACCGTCGAGCATCTCGCCGGTCAGGATGGCACGCTGCATCCGGTGCAGCAGGCAATGGTCGATTTTCACGGCTCGCAATGCGGCTTCTGCACGCCCGGCTTCGTCATGTCGCTCTATGGCCTCTGGCTTGGCAACGACAGCCCCAGCCGCGCCAATATCGAAAAGGCGCTGCAGGGCAATCTCTGTCGTTGTACCGGTTATGAGCCGATCGTGCGCGCGGCCGAAGCGGCGGCAGAGGCGCGCCCCTCCAACATCTTCGATCCGATCACCAGGGAGCGGGAAACGATCACCATCAGGCTGAAGGCGCTGGCACCGACGGAAACGATCACACTCCGCCAGGGCGAAAATTGTCTGATCGTGCCGGCCGACGGCAGTGGCCTGGCGGAAGCGCTCGCCGACCATCCCGGGGGGACGGTCGTTGCCGGCTCCACCGATGTCGGCCTCTGGGTGACGAAGCAGATGCGGGCGATCAACCCGGTGATCTTCATCAACGGCATCACCGAATTGCAGCAGATCGAGGAAACCGCGGACGGTCTGATTATCGGCGCCGGCGTCAGCTACACCATGGCCTATGCCGCCCTCGCCAAGACGTTTCTCGGGCTCGGTCCGCTGATCAACCGCATCGGCGGCGAACAGGTGCGCAACATGGGCACGATCGGCGGCAATATCGCTAACGGCTCACCGATCGGCGACAGTCCGCCGCCCCTGATCGTGCTTGGCGCGACGGTGACGCTGCGCTCGAGCGCGGGCCAGCGGACACTACCGCTCGAAGACTTCTTCATCGCTTATGGCAAGCAGGATCGCCAACCCGGCGAATTCGTCGAAAGCATCTTCGTGCCGCGCCTGCCGGCGGGCGATCTCTTTGCCGCCTACAAGATCTCCAAGCGCCGCGACGAAGATATCTCCGCGCTGCTTGGCGCGTTCCGTCTATCGGTGGATGGCGGCATCGTCCGCTCCGCCCGCATCGCCTTCGGCGGCATGGCCGCGACGCCCAAGCGCGCCAGCAACGTCGAGGCGGCGCTGATCGGCAAGCCATGGACCGAGGAAACGGTCCGCGCCGCGCAAGCCGCCTTCGAGACCGACTACCAGCCGCTCACCGACTGGCGGGCAACGAGCGACTACCGCACGCTTGCGGCGAAGAACCTTCTGATGCGTTTCTTCCTGGAAAGCGGCGGCGAGCCGGCGCAACTGGTTCGCTTTGCTGCGGGAGGCCGATAATCATGGACAAATCCACCTTCGAGGAACGCAAGACGATCCGCGGCGAGATGCATGTTTCCCAGCGTCACGACAGCGCCCACAAGCATGTCTCCGGCACCGCCGACTACATCGACGACATGCCCGAGCCGGCGGGCACGCTGCATGGCGCGCTTGGCATGACCGACCGGGCGCATGCGGAAATCACCGCCATGGACCTTTCGGCCGTCGCCGCCGTGCCCGGTGTCATGCTGGTGCTGACCGCCAAGGACATGCCGCATTCCAACGACATCAGCCCGAGCCACCTGCATGACGAGCCGGTGCTTGCCGATGGCCTCGTGCAGTTTCATGGCCAGCCGGCCTTCGCCGTGATTGCAGAAACCCGTGACATCGCCCGTCGGGCGGCAAGGCTCGCCAAGATCACCTATCGCGACCTGCCGCATTTCACCGACATTCTCGATGCCGTCGCCCATGGCGGGCAGTTGGTCACCCAGCCGCTCACCCTGCAGCGCGGCGATGCCGAGGTGGAGCTGGAAAAGGCGCCACGGCGGCTCAAAGGCAGCATGCGCATCGGCGGACAGGAGCATTTCTACCTCGAAGGCCATATCGCCCTTGCTATTCCCGGCGAGGACGACGAGGTCACCGTCTGGTCCTCGACCCAGCATCCGAGCGAGATCCAGCACATGGTCTCGCACGTGCTCGGCGTGCCCTCCAATGCGGTGACCGTGAACGTGCGCCGCATGGGTGGTGGCTTCGGCGGCAAGGAAACGCAAGGAAACCAGTTCGCAGCCCTTGCCGCGGTCGCGGCGAAGAAGCTCAACCGCGCCGTCAAGTTCCGCCCGGATCGCGACGAGGACATGACGGCAACCGGCAAGCGCCACGACTTCCTCGTCGATTACGACGTCGGCTTCGACGACGAGGGCCGCATCCATGCGGTCCATGCCAACTACGCGGCGCGCTGCGGCTACTCTTCGGACCTCTCCGGCCCGGTCACAGACCGTGCGCTGTTCCATGCGGACAGCTCCTATTTCTATCCGCATGTGAAGCTCACCTCACAGCCGCTGAAGACCAACACCGTCTCCAACACCGCTTATCGTGGCTTCGGCGGCCCCCAGGGCATGGTCGGCGGCGAGCGCATCATCGAGGAAATCGCCTACCAGCTCGGCAAGGATCCGCTCGAAATCCGCAAGCTGAATTTCTATGGCGACAAGGGCTCCGGCCGCGATGTCACGCCCTACCATCAGCAGGTCGAAGACAACATCATCGCGCAGATCGTCGCGGAGCTGGAAGAAAGCGCCGACTATCAGGCGCGCCGTCAGACGATCCTCGCGTTCAATCGGGAAAGCCGCGTCATCCGCAAGGGCATCGCGCTGACGCCGGTGAAGTTCGGCATCTCCTTCACCATGACCGCCTTCAACCAGGCGGGCGCGCTTGTGCATATCTACCAGGACGGCTCGATCCACCTCAACCACGGCGGCACCGAGATGGGCCAGGGCCTCTACATCAAGGTCGCGCAGGTGATCGCCGACAGCTTCCAGGTCGACCTCGACCGCGTTCGCATCACAGCGACGACGACCGGCAAGGTGCCGAACACGTCGGCGACCGCCGCCTCTTCGGGCTCTGACTTGAACGGCATGGCCGCCTTCGACGCCGCGCGCCAGATCAAGGACCGTCTCGTCGGTTTCGCCTGCGAGCGCTGGCAGACGACGCCCGAGAATGTCAGCTTCGTCGCCAACCACGTAAAGATCGGCGAAGAGCTGATCCCCTTCCCTGAATTCATCAAGCAGGCCTATATGGGCCGTATCCAGCTTTCGGCCGCCGGCTACTACAAGACGCCGAAAATCCACTGGGATCGCGCCAGCGGCCGCGGCACACCCTTCTATTACTTCGCCTATGGCGCTGCGGTTTCGGAGGTTTCGATCGACACGCTGACCGGCGAATACATGGTCGACCGGGTCGACGTGCTGCACGACGTCGGCCGTTCGCTCAATCCGGCGATCGACCTCGGTCAGATAGAGGGCGGCTTCGTGCAAGGGATGGGCTGGCTGACGACGGAAGAGCTCTGGTGGGACGACCAGGGACGGCTTCGCACGCACGCCCCCTCCACCTACAAGATCCCGCTTGCCTCCGACCGGCCGAAGATCTTCAACGTCAAGCTTGCCGAATGGTCGAGCAACGCCGAGAAGACCATTGGCCGCTCCAAGGCGGTGGGAGAGCCGCCCTTCATGCTGCCGATCTCGGTTCTGGAAGCCCTGTCGATGGCGGTGGCGAGTGTCGCCGACTACCGCGAGTGCCCGCGGCTCGATGCGCCGGCAACACCGGAGCGTGTGCTGATGGCCGTCGAGCGTCTGCGCAATCGCTGACGGCCATCACGATTTGCCTCAGATCCGCGGCAGTTCATTGATGCTGAACAGGCGGCGAGCGTTGGCCATCGCCTCCTCGTCGTCGCGGTGCGGGCTATGGACATCCATGAAACCCATGTCTCTCTTGATATGATCGGAGAGCGCGTTGACATCGAGCATCGGCTTGGGGGCAACAAGGCCGCCGAACAGGGCGGCTGTGAGCCGGGCGACCGGCTCGAATGAAAGAAATGCTTTTCTTTCAGTACGTTCGTAAGTGTCGCAAGTCATTTCAGCACCTGTTTCGTCTTGGGAAGTTGACTTGAAGGATGCCGTGGAGGAGGATCGAAATCCAATCGAACATCCGTCTGGATGCATCAAGAGAACTTATCCATGAAGATGTCGAAGCAGTTTCCGCTGAATGCGCTGCGGGTCTTCGAGGCGGTCGCAAGGCTCGGCAGCTTCACCAAGGCCGGTGAAGAGCTGGGCATGACCCAGACGGCCGTCAGCTACCAGGTCAAGTTGATCGAGGAGAATGTCGGCGAGCCGCTGTTCCTGCGCCGCCCGCGCCAGATCTCGCTGACAGAAGTCGGCCAGCGCATGGCGCCGCGCGTCACCGAAGCCTTCGAGATGCTGCAGGAAGCGGTTTCGAATGCCCGTGGCGATATCGACAGCGCGCTCCTGATCAGCTCGACGCCGACCTTCGCCTCGCAATGGCTTGCCCGCAACATCGGCAGCTTCCAGCTCGCCCATCCGAACATCGCCGTTCGGCTGACGACCAGCGACTCGCTCACCGATTTTACCCGCGAGCCGGCCGACCTTGCCATCCGCTCGGGTGCCGGCGTCTGGCCCGGCCTCGACACACATCCGCTGATGCGGGTGGAATTCAGCCCGATGCTGAGCCCGGCGCTTGCCGAGACCATTGGCGGCGTGCACGAGCCGCGCGACCTGCTGAAGCTGCGCATCATCGATCCCGGTGACCCCTGGTGGCCGATGTGGTTCAAGGCCGCCGGCGTCAAGGATCCCGATCTCGAAGGACGGCCGCACAGCCGCCTCGGCGCGCAATCCTTCGAGGCGCGCGCCGCCATCGCTGGCCAGGGCGTGGCGATCCTGACGCCGGAATTCTACCCCGATGACGTGGCGCTCGGTCGGCTCTACCAGCCCTTCGAGCTGCGCTGCAGCGACGGCTGCGATTATTGGCTCGCCTATCCGCACGCCCGCCGCAACACACCCAAGATCAGGATTTTCCGCGACTGGATCCTCGGCGAACTTTGCGCGCCGAACTTCCTGCAAGCAAATAGCGCTTGAGGAGCGTCGAAGCCCCTTTTCCCCTCCGTGGTTTATGCGCAAAGTGAGGCAACGGAGACAAAGGGGATCTGAATGTACGAGTTCGCCATCGCCTGGGAATGGCTGGCCTTTGCCGTGCGCTGGTTGCACGTCATCACCGCCATCGCCTGGATCGGCTCATCCTTCTATTTCATCGCGCTCGACCTGGGTCTCGTGAAGCGCGATCACCTGCCCGTCGGCGCCTATGGCGAGGAATGGCAGGTCCATGGCGGCGGTTTCTATCACATCCAGAAATACCTGGTCGCACCGGCCTCGATGCCCGAGCATCTCACCTGGTTCAAATGGGAATCCTACGTGACGTGGCTTTCTGGCTTCGCCATGCTCTGTGTCGTCTACTATGGCGGCGCCGATCTGTTCCTGATCGACCGCCACGTGCTCGACATCTCGGCGACCACGGCGATCCTGATTTCGCTCGCCTCGCTCGGCATCGGCTGGCTGTTTTACGATCTGCTCTGCAAGTCGCCGATCGGCAGGAACACCTGGGGGTTGATGGCACTGCTCTATGTGGCGCTGGTCGTCATGGCCTGGGGCTATACGCAGGTCTTCACCGGCCGCGCCGCCTTCCTGCATCTCGGCGCTTTCACCGCGACGATCATGTCGGCCAACGTCTTCTTCATCATCATCCCCAACCAGAAGATCGTCGTCGCCGACCTGATCGCCGGCCGCACGCCGGATCCGAAACTCGGCGCGCAGGCCAAGCAGCGCTCGCTGCACAACAACTACCTGACGCTGCCCGTCATCTTCTTCATGCTGTCGAACCACTATCCGCTTGCGTTTGCCACCGCGTTCAACTGGATCATCGCCGCACTCGTCTTCCTGATGGGCGTCACCATCCGCCACTGGTTCAACACCACCCACGCCCGCAAGGGCCGGCCGACCTGGACCTGGCTCGTCACCGCCCTCCTCTTCATCCTGATCATGTGGCTTTCGACCGTGCCGAAGGTGCTGACCGGCGGCGAAAAGGCCGAGGTTGCGCCCGCCTTCAGCCGCTTCGCCGCCAATGCCCACTTCCCTGCAGTCAAGGACACGGTCTCGACACGCTGTTCCATGTGCCATGCGGCAGAACCGGTTTATGAGGGTATCACCCAGGCGCCGAAGGGCGTGATGCTCGAAAGCGACGCGGAGATTGCCGCCCATGCCCGCGAAATCTATATCCAGGCCGGGCGCAGCCATGCGATGCCGCCCGGCAACGTGACAGACATGACGACGGACGAGCGCCAGCTTCTGACAGCCTGGTTCGAAAGCGCCGTCGAGGAAGGCAAGACACAATGACGACCACCCTCATCCGCGGCCGATTGCTGAGCTTCAACCGCGCGCCATCGTCGATCGACGACAGCGCCGCCTACAGCTACGAGAGCGACGGTGCGCTTCTGATTGAGGGGGGACAGATCGCCGCGAGCGGCTCCTATGCTGCGGTCAAGGCAAGCGCGCCTGACGGCGTCGCGGAAGTGGACCATCGCCCACACCTGATCGTGCCCGGCTTCATCGACACGCATCTGCATTTCCCGCAGATGCAGGTCATGGCCTCCTATGCCGCCAACTTGCTTGAATGGCTGAACACCTACACCTTCCCCGAGGAGTGCCGCTTCGTCGAGACCGCCCATGCGGAGCGCATCGCGACGCGCTTCTTCGATGAGATGGTGCGCTATGGCACGACAACAGCAACCGCCTATTGCTCGGTTCACAAGGCGTCGGCCGATGCCTTCTTCGCCGAGGCGCTGCGCCGCGACATGCGCATGGTCGCCGGCAAGGTGATGATGGACCGCAACGCCCCGCAAGGCCTGCTCGACACGCCGCAGATGAGCTACGACGAAACCCGCGCGGTCATCCGCGAATGGCACGGCAAGGGCCGCAATCATGTGGCGATCACCCCGCGCTTCGCCATCACCTCAACGCCGGAGCAGATGGACGTCGCGAAGTCGCTGGTGCACGAATTCCCCGACCTGCACCTCCAGACGCACCTTTCGGAAAACCGCGACGAGATCGCCTTTACCTGCGAACTCTATCCGGAAGCCAAGGACTACACAGACGTCTACGCCCGCTACGGCCTGCTCGGACCGAAGAGCCTGTTCGGCCACTGCATCCATCTGTCTGAGCGCGAGGCGGATGTCATGAGCGAGACCTGCTCGGTCGCCGTTTTCTGCCCGACCTCCAATCTTTTTCTCGGTTCTGGCCTCTTCCCGCTGCGCGCGCTCAGCCGCCGCGAAAAGCCGGTGCGCACCTCGGTCGCCTCCGACATCGGCGGCGGTACCAGCTATTCCATGCTGAAGACGCTCGACGAGGCCTACAAGATCCTGCAGCTGCAGGGCGAGCGGCTGAACCCGTTCGACAGCTTCTTCATGATGACCCGCGGCAATGCCGAGGCGCTATCGCTGGTCGACAAGATCGGAACCTTGGAAGCCGGCACCGACGCCGACTTCATCGTGCTCGACATGGCCGCGACGCCGGCGATGGCGCTTCGGGCCGAAGTGGTCAACTCTCTGGCAGACGAACTCTTCCTGCTGCAGACCATGGGCGACGACCGGTCGATCGTCGAAACCTATGTCGCCGGCAAGCCGGCAAAATCGGCGCTTGCCGCCGCATGACCGACCAAAAGCAGAGAGGTCAAGAAAATTGACCTCTCTGCGTTCTGGCTATTAACAAGCCTCTGCCAAACATGGTAATGGCTCGTTCAATCTCCGTTGGACGAAGGCCTTATCCATGACGCAAATCCTCGAAATCAGCGATCTCAAGGCGCTCGCCAAGCGCCGGGTGCCGAAACTCTTCTTCGACTACGCCGACAGCGGCGCCTGGACCGAAGGCACCTATCGCGCAAACGAGGAGGATTTCGCCAAAGTGAAGCTGCGCCAGCGCGTGCTGGTGGATATGACCGACCGGTCGCTGGAAACGACGATGATCGGCCAGAAGGTGTCGATGCCGGTGGCACTCGCCCCGACCGGCCTCACCGGCATGCAGCACGCCGACGGCGAGATGCTGGCAGCCCAGGCGGCGGAAGCCTTCGGCGTGCCCTTCACGCTCTCGACCATGAGCATCTGCTCGATCGAGGACGTCGCCTCGGTTACCACCAAACCCTTCTGGTTCCAGCTCTATGTCATGCGCGAACGCGAATTCGTGCTGAACCTGATCGACCGGGCCAAGGCGGCGAAGTGCTCGGCGCTGGTGCTGACGCTCGACCTGCAGATCCTCGGCCAGCGTCACAAGGATCTTCGCAACGGCCTCTCGGCACCGCCGAAGATGACGCCGAAGCACCTCTGGCAGATGGCGACGCGCCCTGGCTGGTGCATGAAGATGCTCGGCACCAAACGCCGCACCTTCCGCAACATCGTCGGCCATGCGAAAAGCGTCACCGACCTCTCGTCGCTCGGCGCCTGGACGGCGGAACAGTTCGACCCGCAGCTCTCGTGGAAGGATGTCGCCTGGATCAAGGAGCGCTGGGGCGGACCGCTGATCCTCAAGGGAATTCTCGACCCCGAGGACGCCAAGATGGCAGCGGCGACCGGTGCCGACGCGATCATCGTCTCCAACCACGGCGGCCGCCAGCTCGACGGCGCCCATTCCTCGATCAGCATGCTGCCGCGCATCGTCGATGCGGTCGGCCACCAGATCGAGGTGCATATCGATGGCGGTATCCGCTCCGGCCAGGACGTGCTGAAGGCCGTCGCCATGGGCGCCAAGGGCACCTATATCGGCCGCCCCTTCCTCTACGGCCTCGGCGCCATGGGCAAGGAGGGCGTCACCAAGACGCTGGAAATCATCCGCAAGGAGATGGACATCACCATGGCCCTCTGCGGCAAGCGCGATATCAACGACGTGGATCGTAGCATTCTGGCGGAATAGGCCGCGGCACCAGCCACTCCCGCCCTCATTCCTGTGCTTGTCACAGGAATCTCTAGCAGTTCCGTTGGAACTGCGGGACCAGCACAAGTCCTTGGGCTGAAAGGTCTTTTGACCCGACGGACGTCGGGCCGCTGGATCCCCGCCACAAGGGCGAGGATGAGGGAGCTTGGAGTGACCCTTCCGGCAAAACGCGAAGCGAGCGCAAGCCTCCTAAGCCTCAACTACCCCGGTAGGTCGAATAGCCGTAGGGCGAGAGAAGCAGCGGCACGTGATAATGGCTCGCCGGATCGGCGATGCCGAAGCGCAAGGGGATGCGGTCGAGGAAGGCCGGCTCCGGCAGTGTAACGCCGGACCGGCGCAGATAGTCGCCGGCATGGAACACCAGCTCGTAATTGCCGGCCATGAAGCCGATGCCTTCGACCATCGGGCCGTCGACGCGGCCGTCGCTGTTGGTATGTACGGTGCGGATCAGCTGCCGCTCTTCCCCCTCCAGCCAGTAGAGGTCGATGCGCAGACCCTCGGCCGGTTTGCCGAGAGCGGTATCGAGAACATGGGTGGTCAGGCGGCCGGTACTGCTCATGGCTTCTCTCTTCTCACACATTGGCGCGGGATGCTGTCAGAAGCCGCGCGCACGTCCTGCTAGATCGCGCTGTCTATGACGAAAGGCTCGTCATAGAAGAACTCCTCGAGATTGTTGCCCGGCCCTTCGCGGTCGACGATGAGGAAATCGCTGACGGCGCCGACGGACATCAGCGGGTGGTGCCAGATATTGCGGCCGTAGTTGACGCCCTGCCGGCCGTTCGCCTGGAAAACGCGCGGCGTGCCCGGGCGCCCGTCCTCGTCGTCCGCCACCACGACGAGCCATGGGCGGTCATCGAGCGGCGAAAAGCTCTGGCTGCCGAACGGGTGGCGCTCCATCATCGTCACCGAATAGGGGAAAGACCGCGGCTGGCCGCGGAAGATGTTGATGATGACATTGGCGCCGTCGCCGACGACATCGGCACGCGCAAGACCGTGGAAACGTTCCGTGTTGCCGCCGTTGATGTGGCGCATCGTTGCGGGATCGGCTTCGATGATGGTGCCGAAGGGAGCGAAGGCCTCGCGTGTCAGCGGTTCGATTTTGAGCAGGCGCGACATTATGCGGAGACCTCGCAAGACGATTTTGCGCTTGCGGATGTCCGATCCAGTTCGAGGGCCCTCCTCATGAGCGGGGACAGGCATCGAACGGTTTTGTCAGGCATTTTCGTCTCCAGGAATCATCGACTGCAGGCGCAGGCGGGCGATTTTCTCGACCTGTGCGCAAGCGGTTTCAAATTCCTCTTCGGGCGAATTGTCAATGCGGCTTTGGAAGGAGGCAAGAATTTGCCCCTTGGTCAGCCCCTTCACCGCGATGATGAAGGGGAAGCCGAATTTTTTCGTGTAGGCGTCGTTGAGCGCGGTGAAGCGCTCATGCTCCTCTGGTGTCAGTCGGTCGAGGCCGGCAGACGCCTGCTCTGCCGTCGAGTCCGCCGTCAGCTTACCGGCGATCGCCAGCTTGCCGGCAAGATCGGGGTGCGCGCGCAGCACCTGCATCTTCTCGCGCGGCAGCGCCGTGCGAAAGGCCTGGCAGAGCGCCGAATGCACCGTGCCCGCCGTCAGCCCGGTCGCCGCGGCTCGGTCGTAGGCGCGTTCGGCAACCCAGGGCGAGTGCTCGAACACGCCACCGAAACGGGCAACGAAGGCATCACGGTCGGTCATCAGAGCGCCCCTTCCGGCTTGTGGTGCTGGTACCAATGGTTGGCGATGTCAATGCGACGCGGCACCCAGACCTTGTCGTGCGACATGACGTAGTCGATGAAGCGAGCGAGCGCAGCAGCGCGGCCCGGGCGGCCGACGAGACGGCAGTGAAGGCCGATATTCATCATCTTGGCGTCGCCCTGGCGACCTTCCTCGTAGAGCACGTCGAATGTGTCCTTGAGGTAGCTGAAGAACTGGTCGCCGCTGTTGAAGCCCTGCGGCGTCGCAAAGCGCATGTCGTTGGCATCAAGCGTATAGGGAATGATCAGGTGCGGCTTGTCGGCCGAAAGACCCGGCACCCAGTAGGGCAGTTCGTCGGCGTAGCTGTCGCAGGAGTAAAGGAACCCGCCTTCCTCCAGCACCAGCTTCAGCGTATTGGCCGAAGGCTTGCCCTGGTAGATGCCGAGCGGCCGCTCGCCGGTGAGCTCCGTGTGCAGGCGGACGACCTCGCGGATATGCTCGCGTTCGACCTCTTCCGGCACGTCCTTGTATTCCAGCCAGCGCAGACCGTGGCTGGCGATTTCCCAGCCGGCTTCCTTCATGGCAGCGACCGCTTCCGGATTGCGCGCCATGGCCTGCGTCACGCCATAGACGGTCAGCGGGACGTTGCGGCTGGTGAACATGCGCCACAGCCGCCAGAAGCCGGAACGGGCACCGTATTCGTAGATCGATTCCATGTTGAGGTTACGCTGGCCAGCCCACGGCTGCGCGCCGACAATTTCCGACAGCAGGCACTCGGACGCTGGGTCGCCATCGAGAATGCAGCTTTCGCCGCCCTCTTCGTAGTTCAGCACGAACTGCACGGCGATGCGCGCATCGCCCGGCCAGTTTGCCTTCGGCGGATTGCGGCCGTAGCCAACGAGGTCGCGCGGATACTTAGTCTCAGACATCAAATCACCCTTCGAATTTTTAGGAACGGTATCACCGCCGACCGGATTGTCGATACCGAAATGACGTGAGGCAGGGCAGCGGCAGCGCCACGGCCCGGACGGAAATTACCAGAAAAATTCGGCTGAGCCCGAGGTTGAGAGATTTTTCGAAACAGCGTTGAATGGATCGGCAAGGACAACGGCCCTCATCGAGATGAAATCCTACATTCAAGCGCTCCGCGAAAAAGTCGGTTCCGGCCTGCTTCTCTGCCCGTCAGTGGCGGCCGTCATTGTCGATTCCGATGGCCGGGTCCTCTTGCAGGAGAAAGCAAGTGGCGAAGGCTGGAGCCTGCCGGCCGGCGCGATCGAGCCGGGCGAGACGCCTGTCGATGCGGTCATCCGCGAGGTCATGGAGGAAACCGGCTATCCGGTCTCGGTCGAGCGGATACTGGGCGTCTTCGGCGGAGAAGCGTTTCGCTACACCTACCCGAACGGCGACCACGTCGAATATGTGGTTACCCTCTATCGATGCCGGATCGTCGGTTCCCAGCAGCCGATCAACGATGGCGAAACGAAGTCGCTGCGCTACTTCGCGCCAGCGGACATGCCGGACCTCGGCCTGCCCTATCCGAAAGCGCTGCTCTTTGCAGCTTCGCCCGCGTCCGTTTCCGATTAGCGCTGCGCCATCAGCGCAGCGACGATCAGCGGCAGCGGCCGGACCGCGCCTTGCGGCGCCAGCGACGGATCGGCGGCGGCCCGCTTCGCCCGCTCTGCGCGCGTGTTCGTCGAGATCTTGCCGAGCGGGTGCTGTGAATGCACCCGCATGGGTGCGCCCGTCTCCTGCTCGACAAACAGCGCAAGGCTGCCGATCGAAAGCGGTTTTGATAGGCAGGACTCGAACAGGTCACGGAGCGGCGCCTCGACCCGCCGCATCGCGTCTGGCGCAAGCGGACCGGTCAGCATCATGTGGAAACGGTATTCGTCCATCACATGCGGATCGCCCCAACGGTGCAGGTTGGAGAACTGTGGGGCGGTCAGCCTGTCCGGATCGGAGCGCTCGATCTCATCTTCGCTGAGCGGCGCGCGGAAGGCGTCGAACTCCTGGACGACGTTGGCCGCAAGCAGATGCATGGCCGTGCTCGGCACCTGCGGCATCAGCCCGAAGCATCGGCCGATGCGGGCGACCTCCAGGCGATCGATTTCGAACGGAGTCTGGGCGCCGGCAAAATGCATCAGCGCCTTCAGAAGCTTCGGTTCCGTCATGTCCGGATGCAGACGGAACGGCGACATCATCACCGCATGAAAGCCGAAGCGTCGCGGAACCGCCGTGTGATAGGCGACATCCGCGGCGCTCAAGCCAGCGACCGACGGCAATTCGGCAGGTTCCCCGGAATAGACATTGCGCCCCAGCCAGCTTGCAGCGGTCGCGGAAAGCGGGTCGGCCATCGGCGGCGTAAAACAAATGGCATAGCGCATCGGCTGGCTCCGGGTATCCGTCAGCGCAGGATGAGCAATAGCTGCGGTTTTCCGCCCTCACCCCGACTTGTCCAATGGCCGCGTCTTAGGTGATTTGCGTGACAGATTGACGAAGTCGGCCGGGGATGAGCGCGGCAGCGGTGCGAACGTCACCCCTCGTTTTTCGGAACCATCCGGCCCATCGCCCGTTCCTAAAAGGTAGGAAAACAAGGATGGAGAAGAAGCGTGACCTATCACAATGCGAACCTTCAGGACGCCCGGATCAAGGAGACCCACGACCTGATCGCAAGCGACAAGGTTGAAGGCACGAGGGTCTATGGCCCCGACGACAAACACATCGGCTCGATCGAGCGCGTGATCATCGAGAAGCGCAGCGGGCGCGTCGCCTATGCGGTGCTCGGCTTCGGCGGTTTTCTCGGCCTCGGCGAAGACCACTATCCATTGCCTTGGGCAAAGCTGACCTATGACGAGAAGCTCGGCGGCTATCGCACTGATGTGACTCGCGATCAGGTCGAAAACGCGCCTAAATATCACGGCACCGAAGAATACGACTGGAACGCGGAAAACGGACGCCGTGTCTACGACTACTACGGCGTGCCGCCCTACTGGATGTAATGCCTGACTTTCGATCTTTCGGGTCCCGCCGCGGGCGGGGCCCTTCGCATGTCCGGCCCTAAAGATGTTTCTCGCGAAGTGCGGCTATGTGATTCCGGCAGAAGAAAGAATCGGGAATATCGATCGCCGGAGAACCGGCGATCTCTTCGACGACGAAACGCGCCAGGCGGTGTGCGATGCCGAAGCTCACCTTGAACCCGCCGGTCAGGACCGAGACGTTCGGATGGTCCGGATGCCGGCCTGCCATCGGCTCGCGCCCCGTCGCTTTCGGGCGCAACCCTGCCCATCGCTCCACCACCTCGGCACCCGCCAGGCGCGGCGCGAGCGCTACGGCGCGCCGAAGCAGCTCATCCAGCTGCTCGTCCGTCGACAGGGGATCGGCAAAACTGTTTTCGCTGGTGCTGCCGACCGCCACATGGCCGTCGTCATGGGCAATAATGTAGACGCCGTCGGCAAAGATCACCGGAAGCGCCGGATCGATCTCCGCCCGCAGCAGTGCCGCCTGCCCCTTGACAGCCGTGCCGCTCGTTTCCGCCAGCGGCACCGACGTGTCGTCGATCAGTTGAAAACTGCCGACGCCGGCCGCGATGATGCAATGCTCGAAATCGATCCGGGTGCCATCGTCGAGTTCGGCCCGGCCGCGTTCCGGCTCGATCCGGCGCACGCCCCTGCCCTCGTCTAAATAGGCGTTCGGTGCCTGCAGGAGCGCTGTGCGGAGCGCAGCAAGCATGCGACGCGGCGAAACCCGTGCGGCGAGCGTGTCGAAGACCATGCCATGCGCCGCCGCGGCAGCACCCGGCCAGCCCTCAGGCCCGTCGTCCTTCACGTGCCAGTGGAACTGCCTGTCGGCCGCGCGCCAATGGCTCCGTGCATCCTGCTCGTGCCGGAGGGCGATATCGCGCAGGTGAGGCTTGGCAAGCGGGATCAAACGACCCGTCCGCCGATAGCCGGTCGAAAGCCCTGTCTCCGCCTCGAGCGCCGCTATCTCTTCCTCGAGCGTCACAAGCGCGTCGAATTGGAACTGTTTCTTATCGTTCCAGCGATCCGGCATATGCGGCATGAGCGCGCCCAAAAGGCCACCGCTGGCGCCTGCGCCGATCGCTTGTTGCTCGGCGACCCGCACGGCCATGCCCCTGCGCGTGGCGCAAATGGCGGCCCACAGCCCCATGATGCCGCCGCCGACGACCAAAAGCTCGCTCATCGATTGACCTTCTCCGGCCGGCGGATTATCGCCTTGGCCATGACAGGATCCGCAGACCCGATCGAGCCCCCGGCGCACCAGAACCTTGATTGGCACGAGGGCGATATGCCCTATTCCCGGGAGTTTGGCGATCACTTTTATTGCCGCACCGACGGGCGGCTGGAGTGCGGCCACGTCTTCCTGTCGGGCAACGGCCTGCCCGATCGTTGGGTCGGTGCGGGCACCTTCCGCATCGGCGAACTCGGCTTCGGTACCGGGCTCAATTTCTGCGAGACGTGGCGCCAGTGGAAGATGACCGCGGCCGCTGGCGATCAGCTGCAGTTCGTGTCCTTCGAACGCTTTCCGATGGCGGCCGAAGAGATTTCGCGCGCCCTCAGCCATTGGCCAGAGATCGACACGGAGCACCAGGCGCTGGCCTCGCGCTGGCCGGTCGAGCCTGATGGTGATGTCCAGATCGACTTTGGTGACGGCGTCAGCCTCACGGTCGTCTGCGGCGCGGCACTCGGCGGCGTCGCCCGCGCGGAAGACCCGTTCGAAGCCTGGTATCTCGACGGCTTCGCGCCGTCGCGCAATCCCGACATGTGGTCGGAGGAACTGATGCGGCTGGTCTTCGAAAAGACCACGCCCGGCGGCAGCTTCGCCACCTATGCCGCCGCCGGTTTCGTCCGACGCAATTTGCAGGCCGCAGGCTTTGCCGTCGAGAAGCGCAAGGGTTTTGCCGGCAAACGCGAGATGCTGCGGGGCGACCGAGCCTAGCGCTCGTCGCGATTGCGGCCTGTCTTGAACGGTTGCGCCATCCGACTGCAGAAATGCGTCAGCGCAAGCGTTTTACTCCACAAGAGAACTGAACTGTCGCAAATGGCGGGCCATCGCCGTCTCGAATCTGCGACACACTCCCCATCGGCAACACGGTGGGTCTTTCATGAACGACGATCAGTTTCCCGATGCAGCAACCGGCGACGCAGCCTCGACCCCGCTGGAGCGCCGACGCCGCCCGGGCGGGCGCAGCGCCGAGCGTGTGCGCAAGTCTCCCGGCGGGAAATACCTCAATCTTGTCAATACGCTGGCGAAATCCACCGTACTTTCGGATGATGCACTTGAATCTGTGCATGAGGCATCGCTGACGATCCTCGAAGAGATCGGCATGGACGTTATCCTGCCGGAGGCGCGCGAGCGGATGAAGGCGGCTGGCGCCGCCGTGACACCCGGCACCGACCGGGTGCGCTTCGACCGCGGCCTGATCATGGACATGATCGCCTCTGTTCCTCCGGCCTTCACCATGCACGCCCGCAACCCGGCCCGCAATGTCGCGATCGGCGGCAACAATCTCGTCTTCGCCCAGATCGCCAGCGCGCCGTTCGTCGCAGACCGGGACGGCGGCCGCCGCACCGGCAACCAGGAAGACTACCGAAAGCTGGTGAAGCTCGCGCAGTCCTATGACATCGTCCACACGACCGGCGGCTATCCGGTCGAGCCGGTCGACATCCATGCCTCGGTGCGCCACCTCGATTGCCTCTCCGACATGGTGAAGCTCACCGACAAGGTGTTCCACGTCTATTCGCTGGGCAAGCAGCGCAACACCGACGGCATCGAGATCGCCCGCATCGGCCGTGGCATCACGATGGAGCAGATGGAGCGCGAGCCGTCGCTCTTCACCATCATCAACACCTCCTCGCCGCTCCGGCTCGACGGGCCGATGCTGCAGGGCATCATCGAGATGTCCTCGCGCAACCAGGTGGTGGTGGTCACGCCCTTCACGCTCGCCGGCGCCATGGCGCCGGTGACGATCGCCGGTGCGCTCGTCCAGCAGAACGCCGAAGCGCTCTGCGGCATCGCCTTCACCCAGATGGTCAGGCGCGGCGCACCTGTAATGTATGGCGGCTTCACCTCCAACGTCGACATGAAGACCGGAGCGCCCGCCTTCGGCACGCCGGAATACATGAAGGCGGTGGTCGCCGGGGGCCAGCTCGCCCGCCGCTACAACATCCCCTACCGCACCTCGAACACCAACGCCGCCAATACGCTGGACGCTCAAGCGGCCTACGAATCCGCCATGTCGCTCTGGGCGCTGACGCAAGGGGGCGGCAATTTCGTCATGCATGCCGCCGGCTGGACCGAAGGTGGGCTTACGGCCTCCTTCGAGAAGTTCATTCTCGACGTCGACATGTTGCAGATGGTGGCGGAATACCTGACCCCGCTTGATGTCAGCGAAGATGCGCTGGGCCTCGATGCCGTGCGCGACGTCGGCCCGGGCGGCCATTACTTCGGCACGCTGCACACGCTGCAGCGCTACGAGACCGCCTTCTATTCACCGATCCTGTCGGACTGGCGCAACTTCGAGACCTGGACCGAAGCCGGGCGGCCGACGACATACGATCACGCCAACCGGATCTTCAAACAGAAGCTGAACGAATACGAGCGCCCGCCCCTCGATCCGGCGATCGAGGAGGAACTCGATGCCTTTGTCGCCAAGCGCAAGGCCGAGGGCGGCGTCCCCACCGACTTCTGACGGGACGCCTTGGGTAAACCGGAAAGCGTTACGAAGTCCGGCTGCGGCCGAGCCTTAAGGAAACACCGCGGCCCGTGCCGTTGCGATCAGTTGCTCGGTGGTTGCAGCCACGCAGTTGCGGTCGATCTCGGCGACTGTCCGCTCGCGGACATGGGCGGAAAGCTGCTTGCGGAGATCGCCAAGCGTCCGGGGTGCTGCGCAAATCACCAGGCTGTCGAAGGCATGGTTGGCGGCGTAGCTCTCCAGCCTTCCGGCCACGTCCGCAACAAAGCGCTGCTGCTCCTCGCGAACGGGATCGCTCTTGTATTCCATGGCCGAGCGTCCGTGTCCGACGGACGAATGCGACCGGCCCGGCTTGTCGGCCATGATGTCCTGAACGCGCTTCGGTTCGGTGTGAAAGGTCTCCTCCTCCGGCCGCTGGCGCTCTTCCTTCAACAGGTTCACGCCCTTGACGATGCGCGCGGTGTTGCCATCCGCGGCCAGTATCCAAGTCCGGTTCTGCACGATTGTCTCCCAGTGAAAGGTGTGGATCGCGAAGGGTCATGAAGACCCTGTAAAGGAAACGAACGAGCGGCGATCCGGTTCCATCGGAAGGTGGCGATGATGCTGATTATTTGGCCGGATGCGCCGGTCACATCCGCGCGATATAGGCTTCGAAGCTGCGTTCCGGCGTCACCTCGTAACGCTCGCGCTGGACATGAAGCGTGCTGATCCTGTCGACCCGGAAATCGCGGAAATCCGACCTCAGTTCGCACCAGCCCGTCAGCAGCCAGAAGTGGCCGAAGACGCTGAGGCCGAGCGGCCAGATGGTGCGCTCGGAATGTTCGTCCTTGAGGCTGTCATAGGCCAGGCGAAGCTTGCGGCGACCGGCGATCGCCAGGCGGATCTCGCCGAGCAGCGCCGGCGGTTCCGGCTGGAGCGAAGAGCGGAAGGCGCGAAGGGGCGCGGCTGTCAGCCGCTGCCGATGTTCGGGCGGCAGACCATGGGCGATCTTCTCCATCGCCTCGCGCGCCGCCTGGGCGAGCCTGCCGTCGCCGAGCATCTGCACGGCGCGGGCGCCGAAAGCGAGCGCTTCCAGCTGCTCGAAGGTAAAGGCAAGCGGCGGCGCATCGAACGCACCGCGCAGGAGATAGCCGACACCGCGTTCGCCGTCGATCGGCGCGCCGGAGGCGATCAGGTGCTCCATGTCGCGATAGATGGTGCGCTGGGCGACCTCCATCTTCTCGGCGATCTCGCGCGCCGTCATCACCCGGCCGCTCGCGCGCAGGAGCTGGATGATGCGAAACAGCCGGTCGGCGGGTCTCATGCCTGGCCTCCCCGCGGCAAGACTTCGTTCAAAAGGGCTACCGCGCGCCTCGCGTGTCCACAAGCACGGCACCGTCGATAATGGCCATAAGGCTGTCAGTTGCCCTGTGTTAAATCAAGCGACAACTCACAGGGAGCCTCATCATGACCAGCGATCACATCCTTGAACTCGCCGTCTGCATCGTCACCGACAGGCCGGCGGCCACAGCCACGCGCCAGCGAGCGATGCAGGCCGTTTCCCGCTATCCGGGCTTCGTCTCCTGGCGTGCGGTCGATTCCTGCGAGACCTCGGGCATGTTCGCAGACCTGGTCGAATGGGAGACACTGGAGGCTGCGCAATCGGCCGGAGAGCGCGTCCGGGTCGATCCGGAGTTCGCACCTTACGCAGCGACGATCAGCGCGGTAATGCTCGTGCAGCATTTTAGCGGCGGCCAGAGGATCTGACCGGCCCGGAATTGGACGAGCAAAGGACTGCCTGAGCGATGGCCGAACCACTGAAGAATCTGCTGCACCCCGGTGTCGTCATCGCCATCGCCGATGCGCTCGAACGCAACGCCGCCGGTTTCGACCGCAAGAGGTTCGTGGCGCTTGCGGGTGACGGGCTGGAGGCGCTGGAGCTGATGCAGCGCTCGCTGCAGATCCGCGACGCGCTGGTCGAGACGCTGCCGAAGGCGTTTCCGGAGGCGGCCGCCAACCTCCACGCCTGCCTTCCTCGCGACGGCGCCGACGGCATCAGCGGCTGGTCGCTCCTGCCCTTCAGCCAGTACGTCGCCTTGCGCGGCCTCGACGACTTCGACCTTTCGCTGTCGCTGCTGCGGGCGCTGACGCCGCATTTCACAGCCGAGTTCGGCATCCGCATCTTCATCGATCGCGACCAGGAGCGCGCCCTCGCGACGATCCGGGACTGGACGAAGGATCCCAACCATCACGTCCGGCGACTGGCGAGCGAAGGCACCCGCCCGCGCCTGCCCTGGGCGATGCGACTGCCGCAGCTCATCCGCGATCCGCAGCCGATCCTGCCGATCCTGATCGCGCTTCTCGACGACCCCGAGGAGTATGTGCGCCGCTCGGTTGCCAACAGCCTCAACGACATCGCCAAGGACCATCCGGATCTGGTGGCTGCTTTCGTCGCCGAACAGATCGGCGACGCATCGCCGGAGCGCCGCCAGCTTCTGCGCCACGCCTCGCGCACGCTATTGAAGCAGGGGCACGCGGACGCGCTCGGCAATTTCGGTTTCGCTCCCCCGGCCGGCATCAATGCGCGCTTTTCGCTCGATCGTTCGGACATCGTGCTTGGCGAAAGCCTCGGCCTGCGCCTCGCCGTCAGCCATGACGCCGAAACGAGCCAGAAGGTGATGATCGACTACGCCGTGCACCATCGCAAGGCAAACGGTGCGACCTCGCCGAAAGTCTTCAAGTGGACATCCGCGACGCTTGTCCCCGGCGGCTCGATCGAGATCGAGAAACGCCATGCGATCCGGCCCATTACGACCCGTCGCTATTACCCGGGCGCGCATCGCATCGTCATCCTCGTCAACGGCCAGGAAGCGGCAGAAGCGGGCTTCGATCTCGCGCTTGAGTAGATCTCATTTCGCACCTGCGAAAAGATGGACCTTGACTTTTTCGTCCAAACCAACGACATGGTGCCCAGCGTCACCTTCCGGCCGCCGCGTGAGCGCGCCCTCGGCAGACATCGAAAGCCGTGAAGAAGGATAGCGCACATATCACCGCGATAGGCGGTACAGCACAGGCGCTTGACGACTTAATTCAACCCACAAGTTCCCAATTCACGCGGGGTTCTTGACGCCGAACGACACCGGAACAGCAACAATGCGGTTCCGGCGAATGCGTTTGGCGCCCCCAAAAGGTATATGCATTTGTCCACCTTTAAAGATCTCGGCCTCTCCGAGCACATTCTGGAAACCCTGACTGCCAACGGCTTCGAAAAGCCGACCCCGATCCAGGCTCAGGCGATCCCGCTGGTGCTGAAGGGCAACGATCTCATCGGTCTCGCCCAGACCGGCACCGGCAAGACGGCCGCCTTCGGCCTGCCGATGATCGAGAAGCTCGTTGCCGAAGGCAAGCGCCCCGATCCGCGCAACATTCGCGCCCTGGTTCTGGCGCCGACCCGCGAACTGGTCAACCAGATCGCCGCCAACCTCAAGCTGTTCGTCAAGAAGTCACCGCTGAAGATCGGCGTTGTCGTTGGCGGCGTCTCGATCAACAAGCAGACCGAACAGCTCGCCCGCGGTGTCGACATCCTGGTCGCAACCCCCGGCCGCCTGCTCGACCTCGTTGCCCGCAAGGCCGTGACGCTGACGCAGGGCCGCTACCTGGTTCTCGACGAAGCCGACCAGATGCTCGACCTCGGCTTCATCCACGACCTGCGCAAGATCTCCAAGCTGGTGCCGAAGAACCGCCAGACGCTGCTCTTCTCGGCCACCATGCCGAAGCAGATCGCCGAGCTTGCTGGCGAGTACCTGACCAACCCGGTCAAGGTCGAAGTCACGCCTCCGGGCAAGGCTGCCGACAAGGTCGAACAGTATGTTCACTTCGTTCCCGGCAAGGACCTGAAGACGACCATCCTCAAGAAGACGCTGACAGAGAACCCGGACGGCCTGTCGCTGATCTTCAGCCGCACCAAGCATGGCGCCGAGAAGCTGATGAAGCATCTCGACCACGTCGGCTTCAAGGCCGCCTCGATCCACGGCAACAAGAGCCAGGGCCAGCGCGAGCGCGCGCTCAAGGCCTTCCGTGACGGCGAGATCCGCGTGCTGGTCGCGACCGACGTCGCCGCCCGCGGCATCGACATCCCCGGCGTTACTCACGTCTACAACTACGACCTGCCGGAAGTGCCGGATGCCTATGTTCACCGCATCGGCCGCACCGCGCGCGCCGGCCGCGACGGCATCGCCATCGCCTTCTGCGCGCCGGACGAAATCCGCCTGCTGCGCGACATCGAGAAGCTGATGGGCATCAACATTGCCGTTGCCAGCGGCGAGGCTCCCGCCGACCAGGCGCGTCCGGCCAAGGGCCGCGGCGGCCGTGGCAACAACGGCGCCGGCCACCGCAAGGGCAATGGCGGCGGTCACCACCAGAACGGCGGCCGTCCGCCGCGCCGTGAGCGTCCGGCCGGCGAGCCGGTTGCTGCGACCAGCGGCTTCACCGGCGACGACCTTTTGCGCGACGAGCGTCGCCCGCAGCGCCAGGAGCGCCGTGATCACGGCCATCCGCAGACCGACGGCCGTGGCGAAGGCAACCGCAACCACGAAGGCAAGAAGCACCACGGACGTCCCGGCCAGAAGCAGGGCGACCGTCGTGAGCGCAACCATGGCGGCCGCAACGAAAACCGTGGCGGTGGCGAGCGTCGCGAAGGCGGCCAGGGCCAGCGTCGGGGCAATGGCGGCAATCGCGGCCACCAGGGCTGACCGAGGCGCTGCGCGTCAACCGGGCGCGCAAAAGCCAGCGTAGAACTTTGAAATGTGAACGGCGGGCCGCTTCGGCCCGCCGTTTTAGTTTTGGGCCATGCGCATGTCGCAATTGCAAAACCGCTTCACACTCTCGCGCGTCGTGCTTCACGCCTGCTTGCGGTTGGTGAGATAGACGCCAGCAACGGCAATGATGGTGCCGATGACCATCGGCAGCGTCAGCGCTTCGCCGAAGAAGAGCCACGCCTGCACGGCGGCAAGCGGCGGCACGAGATAGATCAGCGACGCTGCGCGCGACACCTGCCCTCGACGGATCAGATAAAGCAGCAGCGCGATCGCGCCCATCGAGAGCCCGAGAACCGACCAGGCAAGTGCCAGAACCACCTGGAGGTTCCAGGTGACGTGCAGGTCTTCGAGCATCAGCGCCAGCGGGATCGTCACGATCAGCGCGCCGAGATATTGCAGCGCTGCGATGGTGCGGATGTCACCGCTCTGCAGATGGCGCTTCTGGTAGAGCGTGCCATAGGTGACGGCGCCCATGCCGAGCACGTTGATGATCACAGGCAGAAAGTGGATCGGCGTCGCCCCCGTGTCGATCGCCAGCACCTTCGGCAGGACGGCAAGCGCAATGCCGAAGAAGCCGAGCACCAGCCCGAGCTTCTGCTGCGTGCTCAGCCTCTCGTCGATGACGAAGGCCGCGGCGACCGCGGTCATCAGCGGCTGCAGGCCGGCGATGATGCCGGAAATGCCGGCCGGCACGCCCTCGCCGATCGCCCACCAGACCGACCCGAGATAGAGCCCGTGCAGGAACATGCCGGACACGATCGCATGACCGGCCATTTTCCAGGACTTCGGCCATCGTGCGCCGGTGACGACGCAGAACAGGATGAAGAGCGCGATCGCCAGCGTGTAGCGCAACACGAGAAAGGTCAGCGGATCTGCGTAGACCGCAGCATATTTCGCCACCACCCAGCCGGTGGACCAGAGCAGAACGAAGATGGCGGGAGCCAGACGGGCGAGCATGGTGAGCCTATCGGAATGACGGCGGCAGGTGGAAGCAATGAACCGCCCTCGCTGAAGCGCGTCGGGCTGTTGTAACGCTTTGATCTGCCGCTGATTTCGCGCTCAAATCCCTCCGATTTAAGCACTCATGCAAGTATCCGCGCCGGTATCGATGGTCAAAGCAATTTTTCTGATGGGAAGCATCAGCCAATCGGAACCATCAGCCTGAGCGAGGATAGCGACAGCGAGACGAAACCGGGATCGTACTCCTCGCGATAGTGCAGCAAGGCGGTATCGACCGCGTGGCCTTCGGCCGCGATCCAGTCGAACATTCTCTGGTAATGGGCAAAGACGTCGCCGCTATCAGGGTGATGCAGGGCCGTGACGAAGCGCATGGCCGGCAGGTCGACAAAGCCTGGGTGCACGGTCGTCTCTGCCAGGTCGGAAACATAGCCGACGAGATAGCGGAATCCATCCGGGCGATCGTTCCAGGAGATGCCGACCAATGCTGCATGATCGCCTGGATGAAGATGCTGGTGATGCCCCTGCATTTCGGCGATCAGCCGGCGAACGGCACCATCGGCCGCCTCGCCGAAGGTGCCCTCCCAGAACGATCCGGAAATGCGCTGTGCGGGTCTCTCGACGATTTCGAACACCATGGTCACCTCTTAAAAAAGAGATCCTGCAGCGATTGCCAGGGGTCTCCCGCATGGCAAGCCCTGGAGCAAAACGGAATTTGCCTCAAAGCAGTTCCACGAAGGCCCGCGCCGCGTGGCTGAACTGCCTCTCGCGGTGGGTCAAAAGCTCGAAGCTGCGCTCAGCCAGTTCGAACGGCAGTTCCACGAGCCGGCCGCTATCGACGAAAGGTTGTGCTGCGAGCCGGGAAACGGCCGTGACGAAAGGACCGCTTTCGACCGCCGTCAGCACCGCCTCGTTCGAGGGCAGCTCAAGCTCGATCCTGAGCCGATCGACGTCTGCTCCATGATCATTCATCGATTGCAGGAACATTGCCCGCGTGCCGGAGCCTTCCTCGCGCAGCACCCAGCGCGCAGAAAGCAGCATTTCCAGATTGACGGCAGCCCCAACGAACGCGTGCGAGGGCGCGGCATAGACGGCGATGCGATCGACGGCGACGCGGCGATGGTCGAGCTTGGCGCCATCCACGCGCCCCTCGACGAAGCCGAGCTGCGCCGTGCCCTCTTCCACCGCCTCGGCGACGACGGCCGTGTTGCGCACGGTGAGCTTCACGTCGACCTGGGGATAGTCGTGGGTGAAGCGGGCAAGGCGCGACGGCAGCCAATAACTCGCGACCGTCTGGCTGGCGGCGATCGACAGTTCGCCGCGGCGAAGCTCCGAGAGATCGCGCAGGCAGGCGGTGGCGGCGAGCGCCCGGGCGAGCACCGCCTTTGCCTCCGGCAGGAAGATCTTGCCGGCATCGGTCAGCGTCAGGCCGCGGCCGACGCGATCGAACAATCTGATGTCGTGCTGGGTTTCGAGCGCCGCGATGGCCGCGCTTGCGGCCGACTGCGTGACGTTCATCGCCTCGGCGGCTTTGGTCATGTGCAGCCGCTCGGCGACCGCGACGAAGATTTTAAGCTGATCGAGTGTCATGGAAGATCAATCGCAAAAATCGATCAGAATGACAAGAATAATCCGTTAGACTGATTCATGGATGAGCGTAGGTTGCGCCCATGTCCAGATCGCATTCCCCATTTCGCTCCCAATTTTCCTCAGTCGCCTCCCGCCTGACGTGCATTCTTCCGGGCCTTTTCCTCTGCTGTCTCGTCGCACTTGCGGCCATCGGTCTGGAATGGATCGAGCGGCGCTGGACCGGCCGCGCTTGGCTGGAAGCGCTCGTTCTCGCGATCCTTCTCGGCGCTATCGTCCGCACCCTCTGGACGCCCGGCCCCCGCTTCCTCTCCGGCATCCACTTCTCGGCGAAAGTCCTGCTGGAGACAGCGATCGTGCTAATCGGCGCGATGCTGAGCTTCGACGCGATCGCAGCGAGCGGGCCGACCCTGCTCGTCACTATCGTCGCCATGGTTCTTCTGTCGATTTCCACCGGCTACCTGATTGCGCGCATGCTCGGGCTGCCGAAACGCCTGGCGACCTTGATTGCCTGCGGCAACGCCATCTGCGGCAACTCGGCGATCGCCGCCGTCGCACCGGCCATCGGTGCCCGCGGCGAGGAGGTCGCAGCTGCAATTTCTTTTACCGCCATCCTCGGCATCGCCGTCGTCCTGTCGCTGCCCTTCGTCGGCGGTTGGCTCGGCATGACGCCCCAGGGCTACGGCGTCTTTGCCGGCATGACCGTCTATGCCGTACCCCAGGTCCTGGCCGCGGCCAGCCCCTTCAGCCCGCTCTCGGTCCAGGTGGGCACGCTGGTCAAGCTCGTGCGCGTGCTGATGCTCGGCCCCGTCGTCTTCTGCTTCTCGCTAATTGGCAGCCGCGATACCGAGCCGGAATGCAAAGCGCCCAGACAACGGAAGTCGCGCCTCGCCACGATCCTCCATTTCGTTCCCTGGTTCATTCTGGGTTTCCTCGCCGTTGCGATCGCCCGCAACAGCGGCGCAATCTCCGACACACTCGCGACCGACGCCGTGACGGTCTCCACCTGGCTGACGGTCATCGCGATGGCCGCCCTCGGCCTTGAGGTCGACATCCGCGCGCTCGCCCATTGCGGGCCGCGTGCAAGTGCTGCCGCCACATTGTCGCTGCTGGTGCTCTGTCTCCTCGCGGTCCTCGCGATCGTCTGCCTGGGTCTCGGCTAGCTTCGGCGCCCGCGTCCAAATTTAGAGCAAGTGCATATTTCTTGCCCACCCGGTCGCAACCACTTTCTGCGACCGGATGCGGCTGCCCTGTCGTTGGGCAGATTTCCCCGCGAACGGGCGCTTCTGGCGTGGCCAACTTTCTTTTCAGGCGACTGAGCACGCTTCTTGCATTGCAACCAGCCTTGTACTCAAATGGTCAAAAATAAGGGGACCACGCCTTTGGCATTTGACGAAATGATGAATGCGGACAGCAGTCCGCGCCAGCCATATTCGACCTATCATGATTGGTATGCCAGCCAGGACAGAAATCGGCTCATAGCGAAATCCAAGGACGCCGAGAACATCTTCCGGAAAACCGGCATCACCTTCGCGGTCTACGGACACGCAGACAGTTCCGAAAAGCTCATCCCCTTCGATCTCATCCCCCGCATCATCTCCGGCCGCGAATGGCGCAAGCTCGCCCAGGGCATCGAACAGCGGGTCATCGCGCTCAACGCCTTTCTCGACGACATCTACCACAAGCAGGAAATCATCCGCGCCGGCCGCATCCCGCGCGAACTGATCGAAAAGAACGAAGCCTTCCTGCCGCAGATGATCGGTTTCCGCCCGCCGGGCGGCGTCTATACCCATATCGTCGGCACCGACATCGTCAGAACCGGCGAAGACCAGTTCTACGTTCTCGAAGATAACGCGCGTACCCCATCCGGCGTCAGCTACATGCTGGAGAACCGCGAAACGATGATGCAGATGTTCCCGGAACTCTTCCATCAAAACCGCGTGCGCCCGGTCGAGAACTACCCCTACCTGCTGCGCCAGAGCCTTTCTTCGCTCGCACCTCCCGGCTGCAGCGGCAAGCCGCGCGTCGCGGTGCTGACGCCCGGCATCTACAATTCGGCCTACTACGAGCACGCGTTCCTCGCCGACCAGATGGGCGTCGAGCTCGTCGAAGGATCGGACCTGCGGGTGATCGACGGCAAGGTGAAGATGCGCACCACCCGCGGCTACGAGGCGATCGACGTGCTCTACCGCCGCGTCGATGACGACTTCCTCGACCCACTCACCTTCCGACCGGATTCCGCCCTCGGCATTCCAGGCATCATGGACGTCTACCGCGCCGGCAACATCACCATTGCCAACGCGCCCGGCACCGGAATTTCCGACGACAAGGCGATCTATTCCTACATGCCCGAGATCGTCGAGTTCTATACCGGCCGCAAGCCGCTCTTGGAAAACGTCCCGACCTGGCGCTGTTCCGAGCCGCAGAGCCTCAAATACGTGCTCGAGCATCTGGAAGAGCTGGTGGTCAAGGAGGTCCACGGCTCAGGCGGCTACGGCATGCTGGTAGGCCCGACGGCGACCAGGAAGGAACGCGCCGTCTTCGCCGAGAAGCTGAAAGCCCGCCCGACCAATTACATCGCCCAGCCGACGCTTTCCCTTTCCACCGTGCCGATCCTCGTCAACAAGGGCATCGCGCCCCGGCACGTCGACCTTCGCCCCTATGTCCTCGTCTCCGACAAGGTCCAGATCATCCCCGGCGGCCTGACGCGCGTGGCGCTGAAAGCCGGTTCGCTCGTCGTGAACTCCAGCCAGGGTGGCGGGACCAAGGACACCTGGGTGCTGGAGGACTGAGAGATGCTCGGAAGAACTGCAAACGGCCTCTACTGGATGTTCCGCTATATCGAACGCGCCGAAAACAGCGCCCGGCTGATCGATGCCGGCCTGCGCATGGCGCTGACCCGCAGCGAGGCAACGGAGGGCGACTGGGACGGTGTGCTGCAAAGTGCGGGCGTGCGCGAACTTTATGACGAGGTGCACGAGACGCTGACGAGCATCGACGCGATCGACTTCCTGCTGCGCGACCGGGCCAATCCCTCAAGCGTGATGTCCTGCATCGAGGCGGGGCGTCACAATGCCCGCATGGTGCGCACGGCGCTGACGCGCGAAACCTGGGAAGCCACCAACGAGTGCTATCTCGAGATGAGGGCAATGCTGTCGAAGAAGGCGCGCCCGACGGACATGCCGGAGATCATCGACATGATCAAGCGCCGCGCCGGCCTCATCCGTGGCGCCTTCCACGGCACCATGCTTCGAAACGAGATCTTCAATTTCTCGCGCATCGGCACCTTCATCGAACGGGCCGACAACACCGCCCGCATCCTCGATGTTAAGTATTATGTGCTCCTGCCGGCGGTCGCCGCCGTCGGCTCGTCGATGGACAATGTGCAGTGGGAATCGATTCTGCGCTCGGTCTCGGCGCATCGCGCCTATGGCTGGGTCTATGACGCCGAGCTCCGCCCCGCCAACATCGCCGACTTCCTGATTTCCAACGGCCGCATGCCGCGCTCGCTTGCGTATTGCTACGAGAAGATCGCCAGCAACCTCGGCTACCTCGAACGGGAGTATGGCGAACGCCATGCCGCCCACGAGACGGCCGACCGGACGCTAGCGTCGCTGCGCAGCCAGTCGATCAAGGACATCATGGATCAGGGGCTGCATGAGTATCTCGAAGAATTCATCAGCCACAACAACCGTCTGGGACAGGAAATCTCCGACGGCTACCGATTCTACTAGAGCAGTTTCAGCGAAAGTGTAACGCCGTTTCGCGTTTGGAATTGCGTAAAAACAAGGAGATAGAGCGCTTTCACAACTCCGTTTTGACCGGAAGCGTTCTAGATCGGAGGATGGCATGCACCTGAAGATCAGCCACACGACCGAATATCACTATGACGAGCCCGTGCAGTATGCCCTGCAGCGCTTGCGGCTGACGCCGCTCACCCAGGTGGGCCAGACCGTGCTCGGCTGGGAGACCCTCGTCGATGGCGCTGCGATCGAAGTGAACTACGACGACCACTTCGGCAACCGTGTTCACCTCGTCAGCATCGACGGCGACCGCGAAACGATCCATATCACGGCCTCCGGCGAGGTCCACACGGAGGACCGCGCCGGCGTCTTCGGCCCGCACCAGTCTTATGTGCCGCTGTGGCTCTTTGCACGCGAAACACCGCTTACCAAGGCCGGAAAGCTCATCCGCGAGCTCGCAAAATCCGCCGAAGGTGACACCGCCCTTGCCCGCATGCATGCGCTGATGGAGACGATCCACGAGGCGGTGACGTACAAACCCGGCGAGACCCATGCGGAAACGACGGCCGAGGATGCGCTGGAAAGCGGCCAAGGCGTCTGCCAGGACCATGCCCATATCCTGATCGCAGCGGCCCGCTCGCTCGATCTACCGGCGCGCTACATCTCGGGCTACCTGATGATGGAGGGGCACCCCGAACAGACGGCCAGCCATGCCTGGGCCGAGGTGCATCTCAACGGGCTCGGCTGGGTCGGCTTCGATGCAGCCAACAAGATCTGCCCAGATGATCGCTATGTCCGCATCGCCTCCGGCCTCTGCTACCGCGACGCCGCCCCCATCTCCGGGCTGATCCACGGCGAGGCGAAGGAGACGCTGAAGGTGTCGGTCACGGTCGAACAGCAGCAGCAAAGCCAAAGCCAAAGCCAGAATCAAAGCCAGGCCCGGGGCCAGAGCCAAAATCAGAGTCAGTAGGTCGGAGACGGGGCGGCGGCGACGCCCCGTCGAAGCTACCGGATGTTCCGACTACCGCGAGGCGCTCGCCTGCAGGATGCGGCAGAGCGAAACCAGCCCGCTGTCATAACCGCCGCCAACGACATCGCGACAGCGTTTGATCAGCTTGACCCGCTCGCCGGCGGGCAGTGCATTGAACGCGGCCATCGAAGCGCCTGGTGAAACCGAGCCTCCCGAACCGCCTCCGGTTCCACCGCCAACGCTGCCGTCACCCCCGGAGCTCCCGCCGCCGGATCCCGTTCCAACTCCCACGCCGAGCCCAAGCCCGACGCCGTTGCCGCCGCCTGCATTGGCCTTGAGACCAGCAGTCAGGCCATTCCGTCCACCGACCGTGGCATTGACCGAAGTGTTGAGCCCTTTTCCGCCGCCAAGGCCGACATCGGCATCCGCGTTGATGCCATTGGCGCCGCCGGCGCTCGCCTGCACATCGGCGTTGACGCCTTGCGCACCGCCGATCGAGGCGTTTGCGTTGGCATTGACGCCGTTTGCGCCGCCGAGCGATGCGTCGATATCGGCCTTAAGGCCGTTCGAGCCACCAAGTCCGACATTGGCGTTCAGCCCGCTCGGGCCACCGACGGACACGCCGACGCCAAGACCGTTCGCACTCTGTGAAAATGCCGGCTGGGACAGCGCCACCGTCGCAAGAAGACCGAGCGACAACGCAAGAACATTCCTCCGCATGATCGTCCTCCTAACAAGGTCAGGGTCGGAATGGCCCCGACAAAGGGGATACGTCGCAGGGTTGCTGCCGGTTGCAGCGGATCAGCCGAAAAGCGAGGGTTTTGCCCAGTGTGGATAACACACGGCAAAGATGCGGCCGAAGGCGTGTCTTTTCGAAACGATGGCCTTGGCACCCAAACAGGATCGCCGCACTGAAAGTGGTGCGGTGATCGTTCTGAGGCTCTTAGCCGATCAAAGGACGTCTGATGACGCTGGAAGGCTGGCCAATGGCCCGAAAAAACCGATGATGCGCGTAATGCGCGTCGCGTTGGGATCGAGGAATGCGATGTCCAGACCCTCGGGGAAAGATGATCCGTCGGGCATCACAAATCGCCAGGCGAAGCGTGCGATCCCATGATGAACATCCACGTCGCTTGTCCGAGTAATACGCGCGCCCGGGTGCCCAGCCTGAATACCTGCAATGTGCGCGAGCAGTTCTTCTGCACCGGCGGCATGAACCGTCGGGTCCGTGTACGTTGCGCCATCGGCCCAGATCGGCACCAGCAACGCCCGCCTCTGCTCGGCGTCCTCCGACGACCAGGCAGCGCAATACGAATCGATAAGATCTGTTAACGGCACGCTTCTTCACTCCCTTAGATCATAGGTTCCGACACGCTCCGACGGCCAAGCCGAGGCGCATGCTCCTTCTCGCCGCAAGATAGCTGACGGCTGTTCGGCTGCTGCATTTATCCTTCGATCGTCTCCGATCAATGGAGCACTGCCGCGGCCGCCCACCTGCAGGCACGCAACGTCGCGGGGGAAAACTATGACGTCGACGCTGCGACGCCAATACGCACCGCGCGGTCAGTGGTTACCCAGAGGTAAGGGAAGATGAACAGGCCCGCCGACTAGGGCTGATTGCAGCGATGAAGACGGTCGCGGGTCAGTGCCAGCATAAAAGTTACAGGTCCCGTCCCGCGACGATGCTTGCGGGTGCGCCAAGCCTGCTCAGCTCGCAGCGGCCTCCTCGACGCTGGCACCTGGGACCGTCGCACCGCAATTACGGTGCGACGGCGGCCTTTGCGCGTCTGATATGACGCGAGCTGTGTTGAGCGCCAAAGACAAGAGCGAACTGTCCGCTCTCGCGCCGACAGCGTCAGTGGCTGTCGCGGTTCATCGGAATTTCCGCGCCGCGCGGACCGACGAGGAAGTCGAGATCCGCGCCCGTGTCGGCCTGCATCACGCTCTTGACGTAGAGGCCGGCATAACCACCCTTGAGCGGCATCACCGGCGACACCCAGGCAGCGCGACGACGGGCCAGTTCTTCGTCGGAGACATCGAGATGGATGGTGCGGGCCGGCACGTCGACGGCGATCATGTCGCCGTTTTGAACCAGTGCCAGCGGGCCGCCATCGGCCGCTTCCGGCGCCGTGTGCAGGATGACCGTACCGTAGGCCGTGCCGGACATGCGCGCATCGGAGATGCGGATCATGTCGGTAATGCCCTTTTTCAGCACCTTCGGGGGCAGGCCCATGTTGCCGACCTCGGCCATGCCCGGGTAACCCTTCGGGCCGCAATATTTCAGCACCATCACGCAGGTCTCGTCGATGTCGAGATCATCGCGATTGATGCGGGCGTGGTAGTCCTCGATGCTCTCGAACACCACCGCCCGGCCCTTGTGCTGCATCAGGTGCGGCGATGCGGCGGACGGCTTCAGCACGCAGCCCTTGGGCGCAAGATTGCCGCGCAGCACCGCGATGCCGCCGGACTTGGTCAGCGCTTTGTCGCGCGGCACGATGACGTCGTCATTGTAGTTGACGACATCCTTGACGTCGTTCCAGATCGTGTCACCGGTGACGGTCACAGCATCCTTGTGAAGGAGGCCCATTTCGCCCACGGCCTTGATCACGACCGGCAGGCCGCCGGCATAATAGAACTCCTCCATCAGGTACTTGCCCGACGGCTGCAGGTTGACGATCGTCGGCACGTCGCGGCCGAGGCGATCCCAATCGTCGAGACTGAGGTCGACACCGACACGGCCGGCAAGCGCCAAGAGGTGCAGCACGGCGTTGGTCGAGCCGCCGACAGCGCCGTTGACGCGAATGGCGTTCTCGAAGGCCTGCTTCGTCAGGATATCCGAAGGCTTCAGATCCTCCTTGACCATGTCGACAATGCGGCGGCCGGAGAGCTGGGAGATCACCCGGCGGCGGGCATCGACGGCAGGGATCGCCGCATTGCCGGGCAGGGTCATGCCGAGCGCTTCGGCCATCGAGGCCATGGTCGAGGCCGTGCCCATGGTCATGCAGCTGCCGGCCGAGCGGGCCATGCCCTGCTCCGCATCCATGAATTCGGCGAGCGACATCTCGCCGGACTTCACCATTTCCGAGAACTGCCAGATCGCCGTGCCTGAGCCGACATCCTTGCCGCGCCACTTACCGTTCAGCATCGGGCCGCCGGAGACGAGGATGACCGGAATGTCGACGCTCGCAGCCCCCATCAGGAGGCTCGGCGTGGTCTTGTCACAGCCCCCAAGCAGCACGACGCCATCGACCGGATTGCCGCGGATCGCCTCTTCGACGTCCATGGCCGCAAGATTGCGGAACATCATCGCCGTGGGCCGCAGCGTGCTTTCGCCAACGGAAAACACCGGGAATTCGACCGGGAAGCCACCGGCCTCGTAGACGCCGCGCTTCACCCGCTCTGCGAGATCACGCAGATGCGCGTTGCACGGCGTCAGCTCCGACCAGGTGTTACAGATGCCGATGATCGGCCGGCCATCGAAGGTGTCGGCGGGCAGGCCCTGGTTCTTCATCCAGGAGCGGTGCATGATGGCATTCTTGCCGGTACCGCCGAACCAATCCTGCGAACGCAGCTTGCGCGGCCATTCAGCTTTCTTCTTCATCTCTTCCTTCCTTATGCGGCCCGCACCGTTCACGCGGGCCCGATGACGGCGTGCTTCAGGCGAGCGTGTAGGCCGTCTTGACGGTGGTGTAGAACTCGGCGGCGTAGCGCCCCTGCTCGCGCGAGCCATGGGACGAGCCCTTGCGCCCGCCGAAGGGCACGTGGAAATCGACGCCCGCCGTCGGCAGGTTGACCATCACCATGCCGGCTTCGGCATTGCGCTTGAAATGGGTCGCGTGCTTGAGGCTGGTGGTGGCAATCCCCGAGGACAGACCGAAGGGCGTGTCGTTGGCGACCGTGAGTGCCTCATCGTAGTCCTTGACGCGGATGACGGCTGCGACCGGCCCGAAGATCTCTTCCCGAGAAATGCGCATCGCGTTCGTCGCTTCGGTAAACAGCGCCGGCTGCAGGTAGAAGCCGGGCGTGTCGCGCTTCAGAAGCTCGCCGCCGAAGGCAAGCTTGGCGCCTTCCTGTCGGCCGATGGCGATATAGTCGGTGTCCTGGTTGAGTTGGCTCTCATCGACCACCGGACCGATCTGGGTGCCGGCCTTCAAGGCGTCGTCGATCACAAGCCCCTTCATCCGTTCGCCCATGGCCGCCACGAAGCGATCGTGAATGCCCTTGGTGACGATGAGGCGCGAAGATGCCGTGCAACGCTGGCCGGTCGAGAAGAAGGCGGAGTTGACCGCGGCTTCCACTGCAACATTGAGGTCGGCGTCATCGAGCACGACGAAGGGGTTCTTGCCACCCATTTCCAGCTGGTATTTGCGATTGTGTTCGACCGAGGCCAGCGCCACGCGTTT
>NZ_FNGR01000046.1:0-39890 GCF_900103045.1 Ensifer sp. YR511 | reverse complement strand
CAAGCGTTCCGGCGCGCGCAAGGTGGTGATCACCGACATCAACCCGACGCGGCTGGCGCTCGCGAAAAGCGTCGGCATCGACCATGTCGTCGATGCCTCGAAGGAAAACCTTGCCGACGTGATGAAGGCGATCGGCATGACCGAAGGTTTTGACGTCGGGCTGGAAATGTCCGGCGCGGCCCCTGCCTTCCGCGACATGATCGACAAGATGAACAATGGCGGCAAGATCGCCATCCTCGGCATTGCACCCGCCGGCTTCGAGATCGACTGGAACAAGGTGATCTTCAAGATGCTCAACCTCAAGGGCATCTATGGCCGCGAGATGTTCGAGACCTGGTACAAGATGATCGCCTTCGTGCAGGGCGGGCTCGACCTTGCCCCCGTCATCACCCACCGCATCAAGATCGACGAGTTCCGCGACGGCTTTCAGGCCATGCGCTCCGGCAATTCCGGAAAGGTCGTCATGGACTGGTAAGGCCGCAAGAGCGGGCCTGATCCGGCCCGGTCGAGCCCACCCGAGAAAAATTGTCTTTTGTCACTAGAACTAAGAATGCGTTTTATGCACTATTGATCGTCCACCATGCAGGGAGCGCATGATAGCCGATGGAAGTACGCGATCTCGAGGCCTTTCTCGCCGTTATGTCGACGGGCAGCATCACAGGTGCCGCCCGCCTGCTCGACCGCTCGCAGTCGCAGGTGACGCGCCTGATCCAGGACCTGGAGACGTCGCTCGGCTTTGCGCTGTTCGAGCGGAATGGCCCGAGGATCGCGCCGACCGACAAGGGCATTGCCTTCCATGAGGATGCCGAGCGTTTCGTCAGCGGCATCGGGCACCTGCGCAATCGCGCCAAGGCAATCGCCGGCAAGGAACCCGAGCCGATCGAGATCGCCGCAACGCCGGCCTTTGCCAGCGGCATCATCCCGATCGCACTTGCCGAACTGCCGGAGCATCTGCTGCCCCACACGATCAATCTGCGCAGCATGCCGGCCGAGGCCGCCGTGCAGTCGGTGTTTGCGCGGACGGCGGATTTCTGCGTGACGTCGCTGCCGGCCGATCAGCCCGGCCTGGACGTTCAGGGTTTTTTCGAAGGGCGCTGCGTCGCCGCGGTTGCGCCGCACGATCCGCTGGCTGCGAAAGACGTGATCTCGATCGCCGATCTGGCCGGGCGCACGCTGGTCACCATGTCCAATCCGTTTCGGCTGCGCCATAGCGTTGATGAAGTGCTCAATGCGGCCGGCGTGCGGCCCAATCGCATTATCGCGACCAACGCGGCCAATAACGCCGTGCAGGTCGCATCGCTCGGCCTTGGCGTGGCGATCATCGAGCCGGCGACGGCCTACGGTCTGCAATCGGCGCCCATCGTCATTCGGCCTCTCGATGTCGAGATCCCCTTCCTATGGGCGATCCTGTCAGCCGGCTCGCGCCCGCTCTCGGCCGGCGTTCGGGAACTCATTCAACGGATAGCGCGGATCGCTTCGGAGCGGATGCCGGATCTGACAGTGCATGATCCCAAGCAGATGGCGCGTATCGCCGAAAGGAGCTTTGCCGGCAGGAACGCCGGCAATGGTGCGCCGCCGGACAACCCGGCGGCGAAATAAAGGGGAGCAAAAAGCTCTGAACGCCCACACGAGAATTGAGCCTGCCAAAATGAGGAGAACGAGATGAACAATTTTGATGTCACCCGCCGATCGGCAATGAAGCTGTTGGCAGCCGGGGCCGGCGTGCTCGCAGCACCTTCGATCATCCGCCCGGCCTTCGCCCAGAGCAAGGTCGTCAACATCACGACCTATGACAAGTTCGTACCGCAGTCCTTCATCGACCAGTTCCAGAAGGATACCGGCATCGAGGTGCGCATCCGGCTGACCGACGACCAGGGAAAGCAGTACAACCTTTTGACCGCCGAAGGGGCTGCACCTTCCACCGACATTGTCACCGTGACCGGCCATCGCCTGTCGCAGTTCATGAAATCGAACCTGCTCTCGTCGCTCGACACCACGCGGCTGAAGAACTGGGGCAAGCTTGCAGCCGCCTACAAGGGCGCGCCGCAACTGACCGTCGACGGCAAGACCTTCGGCGTGCCGCTGCTTGCCGGCTTCGAGGGCCTGGTGCGCAACACCGAATACGCCAAGGCTTCCGACAGCTGGGCGATCATGTTCGATGACGAGAACAAGAACCTGACGTCCTATATCGTCAGCGACTTCCTCTCGATCGTCATGCGCTACCAGGGCAACGACGGCGACTACGTCACCTATGGCGACAAGCCCGAAGTCGCACAGGCCGCAACGAACCAGGCCCGCGATTTCCTCATTCAGCACAAGGACAAGGTGCGCAAGTACTACGATGCCGGCTCCGAGCTGCAGCAGATGTTGGTCAACGAGGACATCTACCTGGCGCAGGCCTGGTCCGGTCCGGCCGCCAAGCTCATCATGGACGGCCATCCGATCGAGATTTCGGTGCCGAAGGAAGGGACCTTCGGCTTCCTCTATTCGTTCAACATCGTCAACAACGCGCCGAACGCGGACGCGGCCTACACCTTCCTCGACGCCATCCTGTCGTCGCCGGAGATTGGTGCTGCGATGACCCGCCAGTCCGGCTTCTCGTCGGCCTTCGACGGCGTCGACAAGGTGCTGGACGAGAAGGAGCGTGCCGCGCTGTCGCTGCCGCCCGAGCAGGTCGAACGCATCCAGTTCTTCAGCTCCGTCAACCGCGACATGAAGAACGAGATGATCGACAAGGCAACGGCCGAGATCAAGTCGGCCTGACCTATCAAAATCCGGGCGATCGGCTGAGGCCGGTCGCCCGTCATAAAATGGACTCTTCCAGAGCCGGGAACAAAGACAATGCTGGATACGACAACACAACCGCCATCCGTCGGTTTGTCGACGGTGCCGCGCTATGCCGGATGGATCGGCAAGGCGGCACGTTCGGGGCTTTATCGCCATACGATCGGCCTGCTCGTCGAAAGCCGGCGCGTGCGTCTCGCCGTGCTGGCAGGCGTGCCGCTTTTCTGGATCGCCATGTTGCATATCGGGCCGATCCTGCAGATGGCCAATATCAGCCTTCTTGCCAACTATCCGCCGCAGCCGGACAAGAGCAGCGAATACACGCTGGCCAACTACGCGCTGTTCTTCTCCGATCGGCTCTATTTCCTGCCCTTTGTCCGCAGCCTGATCTTTGCCGCCGTGGTCACGATCTCGACACTGGTGATCGTCTATCCCGTGGCCTACTACGTCGCAAAGATTGTGCAGCCGAAGAACCGGATGCGGGCCCTGTTGCTGCTGCTCATCCCCTTCTGGGCCGGTGAGCTGATCCGCACCTTCTCGGTCATCATGCTGCTCGCCAACCGCGGGGCGCTGAACGTGCTCTTGCGGGAATTCGGCTTCATCGACCGGCCGATCCCGATGCTCTACACCTTCTTTTCGCTGAGCTTCGGCGTCATCTATCTGCTGGCGCTCTACATGCTCCTACCGCTCTATTCGGCGATCGAGAAGATCCCAACGCCGCTGATCCAGGCGGCAGCCGATCTTGGGGCTGGGCCGTGGCAGCGGTTTCGCCGGGTCATCCTGCCACTCTCCAAGGACGGCATCGTCTCGGGCTGCAGCCTCGTCTACCTGACGGCTGTCGGTGTCTTCGCTGCGCCGCTGCTGCTTGGCGGCCCGAATTCAGTGATTTTCCCTGAAGTTATCGCGACGCTGTTTCACGGCTCAAACGACAAATGGCCGGAAGGTGCTGCCTTCTCGATGATCATGCTTGTCGTGTCCTTGACGACCGTCGGGCTCTTCATGCGGGTCGTCGGCGGTCGCTCCGTCCGGCTGATGTGAGGGCGAACGATGCGAACCTATTTCAACGACATCCCGAAAACCGCGCTTGGCGCTTCCTATTGGATCTTTGCCGTCTATCTGGTGCTGCCGCTGGCGCTGATGACGGCGATGAGCTTCAAGGATGCGAACTTCATCGCCTTCCCGATCGGCAACTGGACGCTGTCGTGGTACGGCAAGGTGATCCAGGACAAGCAGTTCCTCGAAGCCTCGCTCTATTCGATCGGCATTGCGCTCGCGACCACCGTTTCGGCGACGATCATCGGCGTCTGGATCGCACTTCTCGTTTCGGCGGAAAACATCTGGGGCAAGGCGGTGATCTTCGCGCTCGCCTGCCTTCCGGCCGTCGTGCCGGGGCTGATCAACGCGATCTCGATGCGCATCTTCATTCGCGCCGTCGACATTCCGACCGGAACCTTCGCGATCATCCTTGCGCATACGGTTCATGCCGTGCCCTTCGTCGTCATCATGGTGCTGACCCGACTGCGATCGATGCCGGCCAATCTGGTGGATGCGGCGCGCGATCTTGGCGCCGATCCCTTCATCGCCTTCCTGCGCGTCACCATCCCCTATCTGATGCCGGCGCTCTTCGGCGGCATGATCTTCTGCGTGTTGACCAGCATCGACGACTTCGTCCGCACCTTCTTCCTCGGCGGCTACCAGCCGACCCTGCCCATGCTGATCTTCGCCAAGGTGCAAGGTGGCATGTCGCCGGAAATCAACGCCATGGCGACCATCGTGCTCGTCGTCACCACCGCCATCGGCCTTTATGCCGAGCATTTCACCCGCCGATCGAGGAGCTGACGCAAATGCAGCCTGTCGTCCATTTCAAGAACGTCAACAAGTCCTATGGGGCGCTCACCGCCGTCGATGATCTCGATCTTGCGATCGCGCCCGGCCAGTTCGTCACGCTGCTCGGCCCATCCGGCTGCGGCAAGTCGACGACGCTGCGCATGCTCGGTGGCTTCGACAGCCCGACGTCGGGGGAAATCTACCTCGAGGGCAAGCCGATCTCGCACTTGCCGCCGAACAAGCGCAACGTCAACATCGTCTTCCAGGACTACGCGCTCTTTCCGCATCTGACGGTCGGCCGCAACATCGCCTTCGGCCTGGAATTGAAGGGCATGGAGAGCGCCGCGATCCACAAACGGGTCAGCGATCTCCTCGCCCTCGTCTCCCTGCAGGACCACGCCGAACGCATGCCGGCACAGCTTTCCGGCGGACAGCGCCAGCGCGTGGCGCTGATGCGGGCGCTGGCTCCGGATCCGAACGTGCTTCTGCTCGACGAGCCGCTGTCGGCGCTCGACGCGAAGCTGCGCCAGCAGATGCAGATCGAGCTGAAGTCGATCCAAAAGAAGACCGGCAAGACCTTCATCTTCGTCACCCACGACCAGGAGGAAGCGCTCACCATGTCCGACGTCATCGTCGTGATGAACAAGGGCAGGATCGAGCAGATGGGAGGACCGGACGAGCTCTACGCCCGGCCACGCAGCCGCTTCGTCGCGAACTTTATCGGCCAGAGCAATTTCCTCGAAGGCACGGTTGCTTCGGTCTCCGGCGAGATCGCTGCCGTCGAGTGGCGCGGCAACATCGTGCATGCGGATGTGAACGGCACCTCGCCGATACCGGGAGACCATGCCACCGTGGCGCTGCGACCGGAGGCGGTTTTCTGCTTGTCGCGCAAGCCGGAAGACCGGCCGTCGCTCAAAGGGCGCATCGATCAGCGCGTCTTCAAGGGGGCTCACACGTCGCTGACCGTCAAGCTCGACAACGGCAGCACGCTCGAGGCGCAGATCGATCCGGTGGCGCTTTCGCATATCGAAGGGGACGACGTCTGGGTGGGGTGGCGCGACCGCGATGCCGTCCTTTTGGCGAAGTGAAGGGAGATCGGGGATGACCGACAGTCAAAAGCAGCAACGGCTTGCCGCGCTCAATGCGCGGGTAAGACAGGACCTGAGCTATCTCAACTATCCGCCGGCCAACTGGTCGAAGCCGGTGACGACTGCGGCGGGCGATGACGTCAGCGATGTGGTCGTGATCGGCGGCGGCATGTGCGGGCTCGTTGCCTGGCATGCCTTGACGCGTGCCGGCATTGCCAATCTGCGCATCGTCGACCGCGCTCCGAAGGGTTTTGAAGGCCCCTGGGTCACCTATGCGCGCATGGAGACGCTGCGCTCGCCGAAGATCCTTCTCGGCCCGGCACTGGGCGTTGCGTCACTCAGCTTCCGCGCCTGGTTCACGGCGCTTTATGGCGAAGCGGAATGGGAGGAGCTCTTTCGCATCCCGCGGCCGATGTGGATGGATTACCTGCACTGGTATCGCGATGTCATGGACATTCCGATCGAGAACGACACACACGTCACTCGCGTCGTGCCGCGCCCCGATGGACTGCTGGAACTTGAAATCGCCGGCGGTGCAAAACCTGCGATCATCACCCGCAAGCTGGTGATGGCGACGGGCCGCGATGGCCTCGGCGAGCCGACCATTCCGGATTTCGTCAAGGGCATGGAGCGGCACAAGTCCTGGGCGCACTCGGCCGACGAGATCGACTTCGATCGCCTGAAGGGCAAGCGCGTCGTCGTCATCGGTGTCGGTGCTTCGGCGGTCGACAATGCCGCCGAGGCACTGGAGCAGGGAGCCGGGGAGGTGCGGCTTCTCGCCCGCCGCAAGGAAATGCCGACGGTCAACAAGCTGATGGGCATCGGCTCTTATGGTGTGACCGCAGGCTTTGCCGAGATCTCGCCGGAATGGCGTTGGCGGCTGATGGATTATGCGGCCAAGCAGCAGACGCCGGCGCCGCACAATTCGACGCTGCGCGTCAGCCGGCATCCGAATGCCTATTTCCACTTCGACTGCGGCATCCGGTCGATGAGGGAAGAGGGCGGCGAGGTCGTTATCACCACCACCGGCGGGCGCATCTTCCGCACCGACTTCGTCATCCTCGGCACTGGGTTCTCGATCGATCCGCTGAGCCGCAGCGAGCTTGCCCCCTATCAGGACCAGATCGCCTGCTGGGATGACCGCTACGCGCCGCCACCGGGCGAAGAGAACCCCGGGCTCGGGCGTTTCCCCTGGCTGAACGGAGACTTCTCCTTCACCGAGAAGGAGCCGGGAACAGCCCCCTGGCTGAAGGACATCCACTGCTTCAACTACGGCGCCTCCGTCAGCGTCGGCAAGGTCAGCGGCGACATCCCCGCCATCAGCGAGGGCGCTCTGTGGCTGGCGCGCGGGGTCGCGGCTTCGCTCTTCATTCGGGATGTCGACTACCATTGGGAAGCGCTAATCGCCTACGAAAAGCCGGAGCTCGACGGGACCGAATGGGTGGATGCCGACGCGCCGACGCCGGCGCAGAAGACGGCCTGAACCTCCCGCGTTTCAGATGACAGGAAAACCAATGACCTCTCCATCGACAACTGACGTAATTGACACGGTGCTCGGGCTCGATCGCTTTCCCGACCTGCAGGCGCTGCGCGAACAGCGGGCGAAGCTGAAGCAGTTGAGCCAGACGAGCTATCAGGCTGCCCTTCGCCCTGCCGATCCGCGCAACTTCTCCTATGCGCTCCGAGCAGCCCTTGCTGCGCGCATGGCGGCACTCTGGAAGTCGCAGGAGCTCTCCGCGCATTTCCGGGCGCTGCTCGAACGCGAGGACGAGGGCTCCGCGTTGGCGTCGATTGCCGATCCTGGCAACGGTGCCGAAGATGCCGATCCGCGCCTTCAGGCGATCCTCGCCCATGTCGATCTCGTCACGCTTTCGCCGAAGGAGGCGACGCGCACCAACATCGAAAAGCTCGCCGCCGCAGGTCTCGACGACCGGGACATCGTCACGCTCGCCGGCCTGATCGCCTTCGTGAACTATCAGGTGCTGGTTACGGCCGGCCTCAAGATGCTGAGGGACAACTGAGATGTCGCAAGCCGTGCACGAATTCACCGTCGAAGCGCTCGACTGGAAGCCCTATGTCAAGCCGGTCGATGTCGAGACCGCCACACCCGAACAGCTCGACGCGCTGAAGATCACGCCGTCCAACAAGAAGATTTCGGACTATGTGCTGGTTCTCGCCAACGAGCCGGAAACCTTGAAGGAGCGCACGCCGCTCTTCAACGACATCATGTATAGCGAGGGCGGGCTGTCGCGCGGTGGCCGGGAGATCGGCGCGCTTGCCGCATCCTTCGTCAACCGCTGCATCTATTGCGCCTCGGTTCATGCGGCGCGCTACATCCAGCTCGAAAAGCGGCCGGAGGTGGTGGACGAGATCTATGACAGCGGCCTTGACGCGAACCTGCCGGAATTCGAGCAGGCGCTGTTCAATTTCGGCGTCGACCTGACGGCGCATCCCGACAATGTCGGCGCCTACCAGTTCTACCACCTGCGCGAGATCGGCCTCGACGACCTGCAGATCCTCGACCTTATCCACGCGGTTGCAATCTTCGGCTGGGCCAATCGGCTGATGCATACGCTCGGCGAACCACACCGGCTGGATTGAGTGAAACACGCTTCCGATCACGCTGCGGTCACGGTCCGTCCCTTCGACATCGCGCATCGCGACGTGCTTCGCATCGCGTTGCCGATGATGATCGCCTATCTGTCGAGCCCGCTTGTCGGGCTCGTCGCAACCGGCGTCATCGGCCAGTTGCGCGACGAGACCCTGATCGGCGGCGTGGCGCTTTCGACCGTCATCTTCGACGTCATCTTCGTCACCTTCAACTTCCTGCGCGGCGCGACCACGGGTTTTACGGCCCAGGCGCTCGGCGCCGGTGACCGGCGCGAAGAGCAGCGCATGCTCGCAAGCGGCCTCATCATCGCGATCGTGGCGGGGCTGGCACTGCTTTTGCTTCAAAAGCCGATCGGCGCGCTTGGCCTTGCCGCGATGGGCGCGGAAGGCAAGGTCGCCGAAGCGGCCGCCACCTATTTCGCCTGGCGGGTGTGGTCGGCGCCCTTCGTCCTCTTCAATTTCGTGGTTTTCGGCTGGATCATCGGGCGTGGCGATGCGCTCTGGGGCATGATCCTGCAAACCTTGCTCAATGCGCTGAACGCCGGCTTGAGCGTACACTGGGTCCTCGGTCTCGGCTGGGGCGTGGCGGGCGTTGCTGCCGCCTCTCTCGTTGCCGAAGCCGTCACGGCACTGGCGGGGCTCTACCTCATCTGGGCAAAGACCGACCGGAGCGCGTGGAACCTGCCGGATCTGACGGCGTTCCGCCGCGCCTTTTCGGTCAACGGCGACATGATGATCCGCTCCTTCGCGCTTCTGATCGGGCTTTCCTTCTTCACCCGCCAAAGCGGCATGCTCGGCATCGAAGTCCTTGCGGCCAATACGATCCTGCTGCGCTTCTATTTCTTCGGCGTCGCCTTTCTCGACGGGGTGGCAACGGCGGCGGAGCAACTGGCCGGACGAGCCATCGGCGCGCGCTACCGGCCGGCGTTCGACCGTGCTGTTGGTTTGACCACGGTATGGGGCTTCGTCTTTGCCGGGCTCGTCGCGCTCTGTCTCTTTGTGGCCGGCGACTGGGTGATCGGCATCACCGCCCCGTCGGAAAGCGTGTCAGCACTTGCACACGCGTACCTGCCCTATGTCGCCGCCCTTCCGATCTTCGGTATCGTCGCCTTCCAGATGGATGGCGTCTATATCGGCGCCACCTGGTCGCGGCAGATGCGAAATCTGATGGTCGCCTCGCTGGTGATCTACTTTGCCGCCTGGGCGATCCTGCAGCCGGTCTTCGGCAATGACGGACTGTGGATCGCGCTGATCCTGTTCCAAAGCGCCCGCAGCGTCGCCTTCCGGCTCATGCTGCCGCGGCTGGCCGACCGCACATTTTCGACCGTGCGCCAATGACCGGGCCCTGACGTTCGGCTATGCCCAGTCTCGGGTCGACGGCAACAGGGGCAGGGCCAGCGGATTGTTGCGATCCCCGGCAACCTGCTCGGCCAGGAGAAGTGCTGTCGTCGGCCCCAGGGTGAAGCCCTGGTGCCCATGGCCGAAATGGAACCACAGGCCCTTGTGACGACTGGGCCCGACGACGGGAAGCATATCGGGCATGCAGGGACGGGTACCCGACCATGGCGCTGCTTCGATGGGGTCGCGGAGTGCAAAGAGCGTTCGTGCGGCGCTGACAGCGTGTCGTATCTGTCGGGATGCCGGGGCGGTGCCCAGCGGCGCCAGGTGCGCGCCGGTCAAAACCCGCCACCCCGCGTTCATCGGGGCGATCAAGGCGGAGCTGTCGATGTCCAGCATCGAAATGCGTGGGCCTTCCTTGCCGCCAAAGTGCCAGTGGTAGCCGCGCTTGAACACCATGGGGACACGATAGCCAAACCGCGCCAAAAGCATCGGCGACCACGGCCCCAGGGCGACGACCGCGTTTTCAGCCGTGAGATTGCCACCCTCCGACAGGACCCGCCAGCCCGCGCCGGTCTGCTGCAGGGACATGGCATCGCCCTGGGCGACCTTGCCGCCGCGGGCGACGAAGAGCGCGGCGTAGCGCGAGACCAGGTCGCCCGGATCACGGCAGGTCCAGGGTGAGGTCCAATGGACTGCGCCCGCCAGCCGGCTTTTGAGCGCAGGCTCGCTTGCCGCAAGCTCGTCGGAGGTAAGCACGTCCGACGGCACGCCGTATTCCCGTTTCAGACGCTCGGCGGTCGCGACAGCCGCATCGAGCTTTCCTGGCGAACGGTAGACCGCGCGCCAGCCCTCGCGAACGATCAGGTCGCCGGCATTGGCGGGTTCGATGAAGCGCGCATGATCGTCGCTCGCCCGCAGCGCCAGCTTCGAGTAGGCCGCGACGGTTCTCGCATAAGTCGCCGGCGCCGATTGCGTGAGATAGCGCCAGAGCGGTCCGGCCAGCCGCGGCATGTCGCCGAGCCGCCAGTCCGTATCGTTGCCGCGCTTCAATCCGACCCTGACGATCTCGGCAAGCGAGCGAGGAAAAGCATAGGGTTCGACGGCCTCGGTCTGGATGATGCCGGCATTGCCGTAGCTGGTTTCCCGGCCCGGCGCCTTGCGGTCGATAAGCACCACCTGGTGCCCGGTTTCCTGCAAAGCGAGCGCTGTGGAGACGCCGACCATGCCGGCGCCGAGGACGATAGAGGTGGTCATGGATTGGTTCCGCGGAAATGCTCGTCAGAAGGTGAGGCGGGAATTGTAGCCGACCACGAATTGGATGAAACGCGAGACGTCGACCATGTCGTCGCCCCGGTAGCGGATCGTGTAGCCGTCGGTGCGTTCGACGCCCTTGAGATAGGAAAGATATTCGGCCGGAAGGCGGTTGCGGAAGACGATCTCAAGGACGGGGTTCTCCAACTTGAACGGCTTTGCCGAACCGGCCCTCGACAATGCCTTCTTGACGCCCTCGCGGATGCGGCGATGGGCGACGGCGGGCGTCAATGTGATCGCCGATTGCGTGCTGTAGACTTGCTTGACCGGCACCGTCACGATGTCGCCGATCCGCTCCTTGATTTCGTCGAGGGCAACGTTGTCACCGGATGCGAGCAGCACCGGTACGCCAAAATGTCCGGCAATGGCGGCGTTGATCCCGGCCTCCGGCATGACGGTGCCGTTGATGCGCACTTCGGCAAAGGCGGTGCCGCCGATCGTGTGCGACAGCACGCCGCCCTTGTGGCTTGCGCCGGCATGGTAGCCGAGAAGCATCGCGCCGACGAAGGAACCGAGTTCGACGCCCTGCATCATCATCAGCGGCCGCGGCCAGCTGCGCACGACCTGTACATAGTCCGGCAGGCGGTCGATCAGGATGCTCTCGCCATTTCCATGGGAATCGCTGAGGATGACCTCCTCGACGCCTTCCTCGTGCGCAGCTTCGCAGGCGTGAACCACGGTGTCCGTCATCCAGCGCCGGGCGTTCTCGTACTCGAAACCTTCGGGCATCAGCTGGTCGCGGCTCACGACCCCGACGATCCCTTCGATGTCAGCGGAAATATAGATGCGCATTCCTGCCTCCCCGGTCAGCCGCGCAAGGGCGCGGATAATGCATTTGACTTTCCGACGATAAACATAGTTTTATGATTAGAAAATATCTTTCTTGATAGGCGAGAGGCGAAAATGAAACTTTTCATCGCGGGGCTGGATACGGAGACCAACACCTTCTCGCCCATGCAGACCGGCATCGAGGCCTTCCGCGAGAACTTGATCGCCTATGGCGATGCCACCGGCAAGCCGCTCAACTGCTGCTCTTCGCAAATGTTCGTCTGGCGCAATGCCGCGCAAGAAAAAGGCTGGGATGTGGTGGAGAGCCTGTGCGCCGTGGCCGAGCCCGGCGGCAGGACGACGCGAGCGGTCTATGAGAGTTTCCGCGCCACCATTCTCGACGATCTCAAGGCCGCGATGCCGGTTAGCGCCGTTATGCTCGCGCTGCACGGTGCCTGTGTCGCCGACGGTTACGACGATGTCGAAGGCGATCTGCTTGCGCATGTCCGGCAGGTGGTGGGGCCGGATGTGCCGGTTGCGGCCGAACTCGACCTGCACTGCCATATCACCGAACGCATGCTGGCCAATGCGACCATGATCGCCACCTACAAGGAATATCCGCACACCGACATCGAAGAGGTTGCGGAACAACTGTTCCGGTTGATGGAGCGCACACTTGCGGGCGATGTGAAGCCGGCCATGGGCATGCATGATTGCCGCATGATCAACACCTTCCACCCGCATCGCGCGCCCTTGCGTGGCATCGTTGACCGCATGAAGGCGATGGAAGGGCAGGACGGTGTGCTCTCGGTCTCCTTCGGTCACGGCTTCCCCTGGGGCGATGTCGAGGATGTCGGTGCCAAGATGCTTGTTGTGACCGACAACGATCCGGAAAAAGCCGTGCGTGTCGCCCGGTCCTTCGCTCGCGAGATATTCGAGGCGCGTGAACAGATGCGGGGAGACTATCTCGGGATCGACGCGGCGCTGGACCGGGCCGTTGCCGCGACAAGCGGTCCGATCGTGCTTGCCGATGTTTCGGACAATGCCGGCGGAGGCGCGCCTGGAGACTCGACCTTCATCCTGCGTCGTATCATCGAGCGCGGCATCGAAGACGTGGCCTCCTGCCTCTATTGGGATCCGATTGCGGTTCGCATGTGCCGCGAGGCGGGGGAAGGGGCCACTTTGGCACTGAGGATCGGCGGAAAGGTCGGGCCTGCATCCGGCGACCCGCTCGACCTGACGGTGACGGTCAGGCGCGTCGCGTCCGGCATCACCCAGCGCTTCGGGCCGACGCCGCTTGCCATCGGCGATGCCGTGTGGGTGTCTTCCGGCAGCATCGACATCGTGATCAACACAGTGCGCACGCAGACCTTCCATCCGGAATGCATGACAGCGCTTGGCCTCGACCCCGCGCAAAAGAAGATCGTCGTGGTGAAATCCAGCAACCACTTCCGTGCCGGCTTCGAACCGATCGCGCGTGACATTCTTTACGTCAGTGCGCCAGGCGCCTTGCAGCCGACTTTCGAGGATCTGGCTTTCACCAAGCTGAAGCGCCCCTATTGGCCAAGGGTCGCCAACCCGTTTGCGGATTAGGCGGGCTTCGAAACGCTGCAAGTGGTTGTGGGGCAGGGATTGCCGTCAACACGATGTTGCTTTCGGCCACGTATTATAGGAAATGGTTTTCCTATCATGCCAATCGGATTCTGTGTTGCGGGCGGGCGAGAACCGGCGAGCACTTCGATGGCGGCAGGCAAATGGAGACGCCAACGATGACCGACGCGAAATCCAGCCTCGGCGAGATCCTCAAGGATATTCGCAACCGCAACCGCTGGACCTTGGCCGAAGTCAGCTCCATGACCGGGCTTGCGGTCTCGACCCTTTCCAAGGTCGAGAACAACCAGATGCAGCTCACCTACGACCGCTTGATCCAGCTTGCCCAGGGCCTGAAGGTCGACATCGTCGAGCTTTTCGGGACCATGACGGGCGCGGAAGACGTCCCCAACATGATGGGGCGGCGCACCTATACCAAATCCGGCGACGGGCGGGAGATCGTCACGCAGAACTACGACTATCTCTATGTTTGCACGGAGATTTCCAAGAAGTCGATGGTCCCGATCCTGGCGATGGCACGGGCGCGCACGCTCGAGGAATTCGGACCGCTCATCCGCCACAAGGGCGAGGAGTTTTTCTACGTCCTCGACGGCGAATTGGAACTTCACACCGAGATCTACGCGCCCCTTCGGCTGAAGAAGGGTGATTCCTGCTACTTCGACGCCATGATGGGACACGCCTATTTGAGCGTCAGCGAGGAGCCGGCGCAGATCTTATGCGTTTGCTCGACCCCGGAAACCGAATTGGTCTCCACGCTGGCAAACGCGCAGACGATCAAGCTCAAAAGCTGATCGAAACTAAAAAACAAATACGATAAGAAAAAATATTGCACTTAGGAAAATCGTTTCCTAGTCTAGGACTGCGGTGGGTGCCGGGAGGGCATCGCACGCCGCAGTTCTGGGGAGGACGACGAGATGAACGGTTCCAAGTGGAAATCGATCGGCATTGCATTGCTTCTGGCATCGACGCCGCTTTCCGGCGCGATTGCTGCGCAGGACGTGCTGGTGCTGGCGCGCGCGGAAGATCCGCCGACGGCCGATCCAGGCATTGAGATCAGCAACAGCGGCTACACGCTCACTTACGCCGCCTATGAAAGGCTCGTCGCCTATAAGGGCGCCTCGACGGAAGTCGGGCCGGAACTGGCCGAAAGCTGGACTGCCGACGATGCCGGCCTCGTCTGGACCTTCAAGATTGCGGCCGGCCACAAATTCGACGACGGCTCGCCGGTCGATGCCGCCGCCGTCAAATTCAGCTTCGACCGGCTGATGAAGCTGAAGGCTGGCCCGTCCGACGCGTTCCCGGTCTTGAAAGAGGTCGAGGTCGTCGACCCGCAGACCGTAAAGTTTCACCTGACCGCGCCGTTTGCGCCGTTCATTTCAACGCTTGCCGTCTCCGGCGCTGCGATCATCAATCCCAAGGTCATGGAGCATGAGAAGGACGGCGACATGGCGAAGGCCTGGCTCGCCGAGCATACGGCCGGCAGCGGTCCCTATCGCATCGCTTCCTGGGAGCGCAACCAGAGCATCGTGCTCGACAGCAACGAACATTATGCAGGCGCCAAGCCGGCGCTGAAACAAGTCGTGCTCCGCATTGTCGGCGACGTGTCGGCGCGTCGCCTTCAACTGACCAACGGCGATGCCGACATCATCGAACAGATCCCGCTCGATCAGGCCGAAGCGCTGCAGAAGGATGCCTCCGTCGTCGTCGAGAGCAATCCGAGCATGTATGTGAACTACATCTACATGAACAATCGCCAGCCGCCGCTCGACGACGCCAAGGTGCGTCAGGCGATCTCCTATGCGGTCGACTACCAGGGCATCATCGACGGCATCATGCTCGGTCAGGCCAAGCAGATGCGCGGCGCGGTGCCGAGCGGCATGTGGGGGCATGATCCCCAGGGTTTCCAGTACAGCTACGACATCGAGAAGGCCAAGGCGTTGCTTGCCGAATCCGGCAAGGGTGACATCCATTTGACCTATACCTTCTCGCAGGCCGATCCTGCCTGGGAACCGGTCGGTCTGGCGCTGCAAGCCTCTCTCGCAGAAATCGGCGTCAAGCTCGATCTGCAGGCGGTCGCCGACACGACGAAGCGCGAGTTGGTCGCCAACGGCAAGTTCGACATGGCGCCCGGCGCCTGGACGCCTGATTTCGCCGACCCCTACATGTTCATGAACTACTGGTTCGACGCCGGTAAGATGGGCGGCCCCGGCAACCGTTCCTTCTACAACAACAGCAAGGTGACGGGTCTCGTCCAAGAGGCAGCTTCGATCGTCGACGAAGCAAAGCGCAAGGCTCTCTACATCGAGGCGCAGAAGCTTTCGACTGACGACGCGCCGTATCTCTACATCATGGAGAAGAACGACATCTTCGCCCGCCGCGCCGCGGTGAAGGGCTATGTCTACAATCCGATGCTGATCCAGGTCTACAACTTCGGAACGATGTCGAAGACGGAGTGAGGAGGAACGGTCAAGCTTCGCTTGGCCGACCGCATTCCACGGAACGCCTGCCGCCGGCCCCTGGCCGTGGCGGCAGGGTTCTTCGTTTCCCAAGCTAGGCCGGGGTTCCCCTGCCGGAAGGGCTGACGTCCATGGCAATCACCCGCATCATTCTTCCGCGTCTGATCCTCTTGCTTTTCGTCGTGCTGGGGGTCGCGGTCATCACCTTCACGATCTCGCATCTCATTCCCGGTGATCCGGCGCGCATGATCGCGGGCGACAGGGCAAGCGCCGAGACGCTTGAAAATGTCAGGCGCAATCTCGGTCTCGACCGGCCGGTTGTCGAACAATTCACCATCTATATCGGCAATCTGCTTCAGGGCGATCTCGGCACGTCGCTCAGGACCAATCGCCCCGTCGCGGCCGATATCCGCACCTTCCTGCCGGCGACGCTGGAGCTCGGCGTGGTCGCGCTTTTCATCGCGATCTGTCTCGGCGTGCCGCTCGGTGTGCTCTCGGCCGTCTACAAGGATGGTCCAATTGATCAGGTGGCACGCACGGTCTCGGTCTGCGGCATCTCGATGCCAGTCTTCTGGTTCGGCCTGATCCTGATCTACGTCTTCTATGCGAAATTCCAGATCCTGCCCGGCAGCGGGCGCCTGGCCATGGGTATTGCGACACCCGAGCGCATCACAGGCTTCCTGCTGATCGACTCGCTGCTGCAGGGCCGTTTCGACGCATTCCGCAGCGCCCTTTACCACATCATCCTGCCGGGCTTCGTGCTCGCCTTTGCCAATATGGGCGTGATCACGCGCCAGATCCGCGCCTCGATGCTCGACGTGCTGCAGGAAGATTACATCCGGACAGCGCGCGCCAGTGGCCTGCGCAAGGGCATGATCATCTTCAACTATGCGCTCAGAAACGCGCTCATCCCGTCGATCACGCTGCTCGGGCTGGCGCTCGGCGATCTGCTCTATGGCGCGGTGCTGACGGAGACGATCTTCGCCTGGCCGGGCATGGGCACCTATGTTGTGACCTCGATCCAGACCCTCGATTTCCCCGCCATCATGGGTTTCACCATCGTCGCATCCATCGGCTACGTGCTGATCAACCTCCTGGTCGATCTCGCCTACATGCTCGCCGACCCGCAGATCAGGGAGGTCTGATCATGTCCGCCGTCATGCCGACAGAGCCTGCCGCGTCGAATGCAGCAATGCGCAGGACGAAGTCCTTTTCCGAGCGGCTGCGCTATTTCTGGTACCTCAGCCGGCGCAGCCCGCTGACGCTGGTCGGCGTCGCGATCATCCTGCTTGTCCTCGTGATGATCGTCGCCGCACCCGTGATCGCGCCCTACAATCCGGACAAGGTGTCGCTGACGGCGCGCCTGTTGCCACCGAGTGCGGCGCACTGGTTCGGCACCGACGAGGTCGGCCGCGACCTTTTCTCGCGCGTCATCTTCGGGGCAAGGGCCTCCTGCGGCGCCGCCTTCATGATCGTCCTGATCTCGATGTCGGTCGGGGTGCTGATCGGCTGCTTCTCGGGCGTCGTCGGCGGTCGGGTCGATACCGCCATCATGCGGCTGATGGATGTCGTGCTCGCCCTGCCGGCGCTGGTGCTCGCCATGGCGCTGGCCGCGGCTCTTGGCCCAAGCCTGTTCAATTCGATGCTGGCGGTCGCGATCGTACGCATCCCCGCCTATGTGCGCCTCGCCCGCGGCCAGACGCTGTCGCTGCGCGAGCAGGTCTTCGTCAAGGCGTCGCGCACCTTTGGCGCCTCGCCGTTCTACATCCTGCGCTGGCATATCCTGCCAAACGCCATGTCGCCGATCATCGTCCAGGCGACCCTCGATCTCGGCGGCGTCGTGCTGATTGCAGCCGCCCTCAGCTTCATCGGCCTCGGCGCGCAGCCGCCGACCGCCGAATGGGGCGCGCTCGTCAGCAGCGGCCGCAGCTACATGCTCGACCAATGGTGGTACGCGACCTTCCCGGGCCTGGCGATCCTGATCACGGCCATGGGGTGCAATCTCGTCGGCGACGGCATACGCGATATGCTCGACCCGCGCTTGAGGGGCAGATGATGACGATGGGAACGGCAGAACCACGCGGCCAGGCGCTGGCCATCAACAATCTCTCGCTGGAGTTTCCAACCTTCAGCGGCGCCGTCAAAGCGCTCGACGATGTCACGATCAGCGTCGGCAAGGCCGAGATTGTCGGTATTGTCGGCGAATCCGGCTGCGGCAAGTCGGTGACGACGATGGCGGCAACGGGGCTCCTGCCCAAGGGACGCTACCGCATCACCGGTGGCACCGTCGGGCTCTTTGGCCACAGCACGCTTTCCATGGACGACAATCAGTTGCAGGACCTGCGCGGCAAGGTGGTCTCGACCATCTTCCAGGAACCGATGAACGCGCTGAACCCGACGATCCGTATCGGCAAGCAGCTGACCGACGTCATCATGCGCCACGAGGAAATAGGTCTCGCCGAGGCAAGGCGCGTGGCGCGGGACATTCTTGCCGACATGCTGATCGGCGAGCCGGAGCGGGTCATGAACCTCTATCCGTTCGAACTCTCCGGCGGCATGCGGCAGCGGGTGCTGATCGCCATGGCGTTTTCCTGCAATCCCGGCCTGATCATCGCCGACGAACCGACGACTGCACTCGATGTTACCGTGCAGGCGGTGATCCTGCGGTTGATCCAGAACCGGGCGCGCCGGACAGGCACGTCAGTCATCTTCATCTCGCACAATGTCGCCGTCGTCTCGCAGCTCTGCGATCGGCTCTACGTGATGTATGCCGGGCGGATCGTCGAGCACGGCGCGACGCGGACGGTCCTTGAAACGCCGCAGCATCCCTATACCCAGGCGCTGTTGCGCTGCCTGCCGGAGCGGGTCGCGCCGAAGCAGGAACTCGAAGCGATCCCTGGTGCTGTGCCGAACCTTCTCCACCCACCGGCGGGTTGCTACTTCCAGCCGCGATGCAAGGAAGCAGTCGAACAATGTCGAACCCAGTCTCCGCAACTGGTGGGGGACAGCGGCCAGCAGGTCGCCTGCTGGCGTCGCGGTGCGGCGACCGAACTCGTAGAGCAGGGAGGCCGGCAATGACCGAAGGCGTTGGTACGATAGCGCGGCCGGTGCTCGAGGTTTCCGACCTCCATGTCCGCTTCCCGGCCTCCCGCAACTGGTTGGGGCGGCCCACGTCTTATGTGCATGCGGTCAATGGCGTGACCCTTGAGGTCGGCGCCGGCAAGAGCCTCGGCATCGTCGGCGAGTCAGGCTGCGGCAAGAGCACGCTCGCCCAGGCGATCATCGGGCTTGCGCCTTTTGAACAGGGCAGGGTGGCGATCGACGGCGAGGATTTTCAGAAGGCTCAGGGCAAACAAAAGCGCGCCTTGCGGCAGAAGATGCAGATCGTCTTTCAGGATCCGCAATCCTCGCTCGACCGGCGCCTGCCAGTCTGGCGGCTGATCAGCGAGCCGCTGCACATTCGCGGTGGGCACAGCAGGGCCGAACTGCATGAGAAGGCCGAGGAACTGGCCGTCGCCGTCGGGCTGAGGCCGGAACACCTCGATCGCCTGCCGCACGAGTTTTCAGGCGGCCAGCGCCAGCGCATCGCCATTGCCCGCGCGATCAGCACGGACCCGGAGCTGCTGGTGCTGGACGAGCCGACATCGGCGCTCGACGTCTCGGTACAGGCGCAGATCATCAATCTGCTCTTGAAGCTGCAGCGAGAGCGCGGGCTCACCTATCTCCTGATTTCGCACGACGTCGCGCTGGTGCGCCATTTCTGCGACGACGTCGCGGTGATGTATCTCGGCCAGATCGTCGAATCCGGCCCGGCCGACGAAGTGTTGCGCAATCCCCGCCATCCCTACACGCAGACGCTTCTGGCGGCTGCGCCGAGCTTCGAGAGCCCGCTGCCGGATATTGCCCAGGTGCGTGCGGGCGAGCTTCCCAACAACCGCCATCTGCCGGACGGCTGCTTCTACAAGCAGAGGTGCGACCGGATTGGCGGCGGCTGCGAGGCGGGCCAGGTGCTGCGGCGCCTGAGCGAGAGCGCCCGCCATGTCAGGTGTCACCTGGCGCAGACGTGAAAGCGCAGACGACGCGCCAGATCAGCGCCCGCCGGCCCAACCGCCGGAACGGCGCGGTGCGGCCTGTGCCATTTGATGCGCAATTTCGATAGTTTGAGAAATATAATTTTCTTATAGGAAAAATAATTTGATTGATATTTCCGACTGTGCAAATTTGTAGCCGCCGCCATCGGGCGGCGCTTGCCAATCGGGACCGCTTTTTCGCGACCCCGCCGCTTGCCGGAGATGAGATTGACTGACCCAACGCTGCTCGACACCTTTCGTCAGCCTGCGGCAATCGGATGGGCGCGCGGTGACCCTGCGGGTCGATGCCCGCGGACGCCAGACGGCGCGTGTCGCCGGCGAGGCGGCGAACAGAATTTGCTTTGATGACATGAAAGAGGCCTGACATGACCAAGGAAGTTGAATGGGCGCGCATGACCGCGCCGAGCCTGCGCGAATTTGCGGGCAAACCGGGGGCGCTTGCAATCCTGCCGATCGGCTCGCTGGAGCAGCACGGCCCGCACCTGCCCGTCATCACCGACACCGCGAGCGCATCGGCAGCCGCGATCCGCGCTGCCCGGCTGGTGGCCGATGACATTCCGGTCGCCGTTCTTCCGGGTTTGTGGACTGGCATGAGCGAACATCACCTGCCCTTCGGCGGCACGATCACTCTCGATTACGATACGCTGAGCCGCGTCCTCCGCTGCATCGTCCGCTCGCTGAAGACGCTCGGCTTCCAGCGCCTGTTCATTGTCAATGGTCACGGCGGCAACATGGATCCGCTGGCGGTCGCCGTGCGCGAACTGGCGGTCGAGTTCGCCATGCCGATCGTCGCGACGACGCCGTGGATGCTGGCGACGGAGGAGGCATCAAAGATCTTCGAAGTCGACACCGGCGCCCACCATGCCTGCGAAGGTGAGGCCTCTGTCATGCTGGCGATCGTGCCGGACGCGGTAAAGACCGAGATGTTCGGTCAGGCTTTCGGTAACCAGCAGCACCCTGTCGACGTCCCGGCGGACGTGTCGCGCTTCTATTCCTTCTCCGAGCGCGCGCCGGTTACCGGTACCTGGGGCGATCCGCGCAGCGCAACGGCTGCAAAGGGCGAGCGTTTCCTCGATCTTCAGGCGAGCGAACTGGTGAAGCTGATCCGCAACGACGTGCTCTGGACCACGCCGGATCCGGTCTGGACCCCCGGCCGCGGGCTCGGCACCACGGCCGGCAGGGCCGAATGATCCTTCCGGCGCCATCGGCCGGCACTCGCATTCCATTCCTTTAGGGAGGACAGACCAATGAACGTGAAATTCGCGCGGACGCGCAACACCCTTGTAACGCTCTTCGCTGCCACCATGCTTTCAGGCGCCGCGCTGACGCCGGCCATGGCAAAGACGCTCGTCTATTGCTCGGAAGGCGCGCCGGAAGGCTTCGACGCGGCACTGTACTCGGCTAACAGCACCTGGGACGCGTCGGCCGAGACGGTCTATGACCGCCTCACAGAATTCGAGCCCGGCACCACGAATGTCGTCCCGGGCCTTGCCGAAAGCTGGACCATTTCCGCCGACAATCTCGAATACACGTTGAAACTGCGCGCGGGCGTGAAGTTCCAGACGACGGACGATTTCACGCCGACGCGTGATTTCAATGCAGACGACGTGCTCTTCACCTTCAACCGCCAGATGGACAAGGACGATCCGTGGCATAGCTATTTCGCCGGCGCGAACTGGGAAATGTTCAACGCGATGGAGATGCCGGCGGCGATCAAGGAGATCGTCAAGGTCGATGACAGGACCGTCAAGTTCGTACTGAACCAGCCGGATGCGTCACTGCCGTCGAAGCTCGCGCTGAACTTCGGCTCGATCGTGTCGAAGGAATATGCCGACAAGCTGGCGGCAGACGGGCGGCGCGAGGACCTCGATCGCAAGCCGGTCGGCACCGGACCGTTCCGCTTTGTCGATTACCAGCAGGACGCGGCGATCCGTTTTGCCGCCAATGCCGACTATTGGGATGGCGCGCCGAAGATCGACAATCTCATCTTCGCGATCACCACCGACCCGACCACCCGCATGCAGAAGCTTCAGGCGGGCGAATGCCACATCGCTCCGTATCCGGCACCGGCCGATATCGCCAAGCTAAAGGCAAATCCGGACCTCAACGTCATGGAGCAACCGGGCCTCAACGTTTCCTATCTGGCGATGAACACCCTGGTGGCGCCATTCGACAAGCTGGAGGTGCGCCGCGCCATCAACATGGCGATCGACCGCAAGGCGATCGTCGAGTCCGTCTATCAGGGCATGGGCCAGATGGCCAAGAGCGTCCTGCCGCCGACGATGTGGGGCTATAACGGCGGGATCGAGGGCTATGGCTACGATCCCGAAGCGGCCAAGAAGGTTCTCGACGAGGCCGGCGTCAAGGATCTGAAGATGAAGATCTGGGCAATGCCCGTCAGCCGCCCCTATATGCCGAATGCCCGCCGCGCCGCGGAACTGATGCAGGCGGATCTTGCCAAGGTCGGCATCGGTGTCGAGATCGTCTCCTACGAATGGGGCGAATACCTCAAGAAGTCGCGGGACAAGGCGCGCGACGGCGCCATCATCCTCGGCGGCACGAGCGACAATGGCGACCCCGACAACCTGCTCAGCTACTTCTTCAGCTGCTCAGGCGTCGGTGGTAGCAACAATGCCAACTGGTGCTACAAGCCGCTGGATGAGATCTTCCAGAAGGCCCGCGCCAGCTCGGACCAGGGCGAGCGGACGAAGCTCTACGAAGAGGCCCAGGCGATCATCAGCGATCAGGCGCCCTGGGTTCCGATCGCACATTCCACCGTCGTGCTGCCGATGTCGAAAAAGGTGAAGAACTACGTGATGGAGCCTCTGGGCTCGCATCGCTTCGACAAGGTCGACATCGAGGAGTAACTCACCCGATCCGGGCTGGGCGCGAGCTCGATTTTCTCGCGTGACTTAGGCGGGCGTTCGTCCCGTCCCGCCCGAGGCGCTGGAGATTTCACTGTCCAGTGGTCCCCGGGGGCGGGTGAACGACCGCGACAATGCCCGGCTGGCGGCGGCCAACGGCAGGGCGTTGATCGGCCTGTTCCAGTGACTACATCTTGCAACTCCCCAGTGTGGAGCGCAGCGGATAAAGAGCCGTGCGCCCTGTACGGAACCGCGGAATACCCGAAGCGAGGAAGTCTGCGCCTGCCGAGGCGCCGCCGGTTGGTGAAGTGTTGCTGCTCGCCCGACCGGTGCTAGGGGGACAGTAGAACCGGGCGTGTCGAGATCAGAAGCGGAAGTTCAGGCCCGTCTTGATCGCGTGATTGACCAGATTGTTCGAGCCCTTCACGCCACCGATCGTGGAGTCCACGCCGTTGAAGCGGGTCTGAGTATATTCGACCTTGCCGGAGATGTTTTCGGTAAATCCCATCTCTGCGCCCGCACCATAGGTCCAGCCCGTGTGCCAGCGATCGCGTGAGGTTACGGTGCCCTTGCCCTCGAAGCGGGCGGTGGTGACGCCCACCGTGCCGTAGAGCAACACGTTGTCGAGTGCGTAGCCCGCCTTGGCCCTGGCCGTACCGCTCCAGGTCTGCTGCAAGGCGCCGCCTTTGCCAACCTGGTACTGTAAGCCGCCGGCGCGCGCCGCCTCGATCTCACCACCGACCACGAAATCGCCGAACTGTTGATTGTAGCCGACCTGGACGCCGCCGTTGATCTTGTTCTTGCTGCCCTTCCGGTTCGAGGAGCCGGTGCCGATGTGGCCGCCCGCATAGGCCCCCGTCCAACGATCCACATTGGCAAAGTCGACGCCCGAATTGTTGAAATCAGCGGCCTGTGCGGTCGAAGCGGTTGCGGCAACGGTCAGAGCAAGCGCGGCCGTCTTGAAGTTGAGTGTCATCGATCGTTTCCTTTATTGTCGCGGGCCGGTCCGGCCCGTTCAATGCGATCGGTTTGCCTCATCTGCTTGCAGGTTTCGCGCAGAGTTCATCCGGTTTTCATGGAGAGAGTACGCTTTGCGAGCCTCTGCTCCCGCAGTCTGTCGGCAAGGCGATTTCGAAGGTCATGCCGCCGAACTCGTTTCGCTTCGCGCTGGCCGAACCTCCATGGGCCTCGGCGATCGCGCGAACCACCGACAGGCCGAGACCGCTGCCGCCGCTCGCCCGGGATCGGGAGTCATCCGCGCGCCAGAACCGATCAAACGCGTGCTCGATGTCGACGTCGGACATACCAGGGCCGGAATCCTGGCATTGGAAGATTGCCTCCGAACCTCTCATCTTCGCCACGATGGAGAGCCGGCTTCCGGACGCATAGCGGGTGGCATTGTGCATGATCGCAAGCAAGGCCTGTCGCACTTTGCCGCGATCAAGCATCATCGGCGCCCGACTGAGGTTGAGCGATACCGGCATCCCGGCCTTCTCGAACTCGCCGAGCATCGCGGCTACGGCGGTCTCGACCTCTTCGCCCATGTCGCCTGGCTCCAACCGGAGCTCCAGCCGCCCTACATTCGAGAGCGCCAAGATGCGGAGGTCCTCGACGATGCCGGTCAGGTGATCGATCTGACCGATCAAGCCATCGTAAAGCTCAGTGGTTGGCTTGAAGACGCCGTCGCGCATTCCCTGCAGGCGGCCCCGCAGCACCGTCAGCGGCGTTCGCAGCTCATGGGCAATGGCGTTGTTCTGGTACTGCAACTCCTTCTCTGCGTTCTCCAGCAGTTCAGCCATCCGGTTGAAATGGTCGATCACATCGTCGACCTCCCCCAGTCGTCTTGATCGAACGGGCACGCGGGTGGAGAAATTTCCCATCGCGATCGCCTTTGCGGCATCGCGGATGAGCACCAGTGCGTTCACGATCCGGTGGCTGAGGCGACCGCCAATGATGGCAGCGATGATGAGGCTGACGGTGAGCACTGCGGCCATAACCAGGAGCTCGACCAGGGTGACCGGCTCGAGGACCGCGTCGGGGTGCGTCAGATAGAGGACGTACATGTAAATGAACGATCCCGACGTCAGCACCCCAATGGTGGCCGTCACCGCCAGAAACATGTGTTTCGTCAGAAGCCAGCTGAAGCCTCCGATCGCCCATTCCCGTTTCCTGGGACGGCTGCCCGGGGTTGGGCCGAAGGTAAGGTCTGTCGTTTGGGGATCGCTCATGGTGGTTCTCGGAGTTTCTCTGCAATCAGCGGTGCAACCGGCAGGCACAGGATTCGTTGAGGCCGTGTGTGGGTTGCGTGGAGAGAGCGCCGAAATCGGAGGAGCAATCGTTCGAGAGACTTAGCTTGTCCGGCGCAATCACGGCCGGCGGCATCGGTTTGCGGTGCTTTGCAAAGAATCTGTTGGGCAAACGCACAGGTTGCGGGTTGTCCTGCATGGAGCACGCACAGGTAGGTTTGTTGGGGCGTCTAGCCGGTAACCTGCAGGGCCGGGACCCCATCTACAGACAGGAGGCATCACCCATTGCAGACCCTTGCAAAGATTCTTGCATTGCCATTATTGACGGCACGGAAAATTGCAGGAACGATGGATCCTGCAAATGAACTTGCGGGGACGTCATGACGATACTCGATCGCATTAAGACGCATTCCAGGCGGCTTACCGATGCGGATCAGAAGCTGATCACCACCATGCTGGAAAACCGGGCGGAGGCCGCGTTCCTGTCGGGCCCGCAGCTTTCCCAGCGCGCCTCCGTTCATGAGGCCACCGCCACCCGGCTGGCGCAGAAGCTCGGCTACAAGGGCTTTCCGGACCTTCGCGCGCAGCTGCAGCGCGAGGTGCTGGACGATCAGGACGCGGCCAACCGCATGCGCCGCTCGGTCTCGAAGGTCGAGCATGGCGACTACCTGACCGATCTGATTGCGGCCGAGATCAGCGCGCTCGAAACGCTCGCCCGGTCCGTCGAGCAGACGGATATCGACAGGGCCGCGGACATGATTTTTTCCGCACGTCGCGTCTTCATCTTCGGGCAGGGGCATGCGCAATCCGTGGCCGGCTTCCTGCAGCGTCGCCTCGATCGCTTCGGCATGACCACGATCCAGCTGACGGGGCGCGGCCGGGACATCGCCGAGCGCTTGGTCAGCATGGAGGCAGGCGACCTCATCGTGGCGCTTGCCTTTCGCAAACAGCCGCAAAGCTACGCCCCGCTGATGCGGCATGCGACACGGGTCGGTGCGCCCTCGATCCTCGTTTCCGATCTGGTCGGGCCGCTGATGGAGCCCGCTGCCGATCTGATGCTTGCAGCGCCGAGGGGACGCTCGGGCAGCGAATTTCAGACACCGACGATCCCGTTTGCGATCGTCAACGCCATCGTGCTGACGATCGCCGGCCGCCACCAGGGGCAGGTGATCGGCAGGCTGGAGAAGCTGTCGGAGTTGTTCAACGACTTCGACTAGGAGCGCCTGCGTTCACAGGAACGCACAAGGGACGTTCTAATACTTTGATTCTAGAGCATCTTTCCGCCCCGCAAGTGATCCCACTTGAAGGCAGAATGCTCTAGCGGGGAACTATAAAGGGAGGAGAACGAAATGCTGAAAAAACTGACCAGTGCCGCACTTGCCGCATGCTTTGTACTGCCATCCTTGACGATGGCGTCCGATCTCGACGGGCTGACGCCGCAGCAACTGCTGCCGCTCGCACAGAAGGAGGGAAGCGTTACAGTCTTCTCGTTGTCGAGCCGCATAGCCAAGATCGAGAAGGCCTTCGAAGAGACCTATCCGGGCATCGACCTCATCGGCCTCGACATGAGTTCGACCAAGCAGATCGCGCGTGTCGAAGCGGAGCAACAGGCCGGCGTGCATGCTGTCGACGTGCTCTATATTGCCGACACGCCTGTCGTGTTCACCAAGCTTCTGGAGGGGAAGCGGATCGTGAACTATGTGCCGCCGCGGGTCGCGAACGAACTGGAGGATCGCTACAAGGCGCCGCTCCTGACCCAGCGCCTCTCGACGAAGGTGCTGATGTACAACGAGAAGGCGTTTCCTGATGGTTCGCCCGTCAGCAATCTCTGGCAGCTCACCCAGCCGGAATGGCAGGGAAGGGTGCTGATGGTCGATCCGAGCCAGCGTGGCGAACTGCTCGATCTCCTGACCGAGATCGCGCTGCATCCGAACGAAATGGCCGCCGCCTACAAGGCGCATTTCGGCAAGGATATCGAAGTTGAAGGTGATCTTCAGGGCGCCGGTGAGCAGTTCATCAAGGACCTCTTCGCCAACGACCTGATCCTGGTTCCCAACAGCGACGTGCTCAACAAGTCGGTGGGTGACGTCAACGCCAAGAGCCCGCCGGTCGGTTTCGGCACCTATTCCGACCGTCGTGACAACGAGAAGGAGGGCTGGGCGCTGCAGATCGCCAACAATGTCGAGCCGGCCAACGGCATCCTGTTTCCGGCGGTACTGACGGTCGCCGACAAGGCGCCGCATCCGGCGGCCGCTCGGTTGCTGATCGACTTCATGTTCGGCGACGATACGCCGACCGGCGGGGCGGGCTTCGAGCCCTTCAACGTTCCCGGCGACTACGCGACCCGCAAGACCATCGCCCACCATCCGGACTCGGTGAAGCTCGATGACTTAAAGGCCTGGACGATCGACCCGGCAAAGACGGCCGCCGCGCGCGGGCGCATTGCCGACCTGATCATCACGCTCCAGTAACGGAAACCGTCTGTCGGCACGCTTTTCCAAAACGCGTGCCGACAGACGCCGAGGCTCTGACATGACATCCCTATCGATATCCGCACCATCGGGCAGCCGGCTGCTCCGATCGGGCTTCCTCTTGCCGGCAATTCTCGTCGCCATCGTCGCGATCCTGGTCGTCGCTCCGCTCTTGCGCATCCTCTTCACGACGCTGACGCCTGAGGGCATGGCGGCCTGGAAGGCCGTGCTCGCCAGCCCGCTCTCGGCCAACCTCTGGTGGCGGCCGCTCCTCAATACCATGATCCTCGGTTTCAGCGTCGGCGCCGGCTGCCTGCTCATCGGCGGCTTCCTTGCCTGGCTTGTGGTGCTGACGGACGTGCCGGGCCGCCGCTTCCTCGGCCTGATGGCGTCGCTGCCCTACATGATCCCGAGCTTTGCCGCAGCCCTTGCCTGGGGCACGCTGTTTCGCAACTCGCGTCTCGGCGGTTCGGCCGGCTTCTTCGAGACCAGCGGCCTTGCCATTCCCGACTGGCTCGCCTGGGGGCTCATCCCGACGGCGATCGTGCTGATCGCGCACTATTATTCGCTCGCCTATACGATCATCGCCGCGGCCTTGAGTTCGGTCGGCGCCGATCTCGTCGAGGCAGGCCAGATGGCCGGCGCCAAGCGCCCGCGCATCTTCTTCGGCATCATCCTGCCGGTGGTCACGCCGGCGCTGATTGCCGCGGCATCGCTGACCTTCGCCGGTGCCGTCGCCAATTTCGCGGCACCCGCTTTGCTCGGCCTGCCGGTGCGGATGCAGACGCTTTCTACCCGTCTCTTCGGCATGATCGAGACCGGGCAGAACGAACGCGGCTTCGTGCTTGCGCTGCTGCTCATTGCAGTGTCGGCACTGTTCCTGTGGCTCTCCGATCGTATCGTCTCCGGTCGCAAGGCCTTCATCACGGTGACCGGCAAAGGCGGGCGGACCAAACGCTTCCCGCTTGGCGCCTGGCGCTGGCCACTCTTTGCCATCGCCGTCATCATCGGGTTTCTGACCACGGTGCTGCCGGTCCTCGTGCTGGCCGCGTCGAGCCTGGCACCGCAGAGCGGCGCGCTGTTTTCCAACTGGACGCTGCACTTCTGGATCGGCGAAGGTGGCGGCGAGATGGCGCAGGGGCAGGCGGGTATCTTCCGCAATCCGGTGCTGATCGACGCGATCTGGAACACGATCCGTCTCGGGCTGGTCGTCGCCTTCACCACGATGCTGCTCGGTCTTGGGCTGGCCTATACCATCGTCCAGCGCCGCGGCAGCCTGCTCGCGACGCTGCTGAGCCAGCTTGCTTTCCTGCCGCTTCTGGTGCCGAGCATCGCCTTTGCCGCGGCCTATATCGCGCTCTTCGGCGCGCCGATCGGGCCGCTGCCTTCGCTCTACGGCACCTTCGCCCTGCTGGTCATCGCGGCATCGGCGCACAATCTGCCCTTTGCCGTGCAGTCGGGGCGGTCGGTGCTGGGCCAGATCTCCGCCGACATCGAGGAAAGCGCCCGGCTGACGGGTGCGGGACTGATCCGTCGCCTGTTCGCGATCATCTTTCCCCTCGCGATCCGGGGCCTCTTTGCCGGCGCGATCCTCGTCTTCGTCAAGATGGTGCGGGATCTCTCGCTGGTCGTGCTGCTGTTCACCGCCACCTCGCCGGTCTTGAGCATGGTCGCCTATCGCTATGCTGCGGAAGGCTTCCTGCAGTTCGCCAATGCCATCACCCTCGTCATCCTCGTCGTCTGCCTGGCTGCCTCCTTCGTGGCCCACAGCCTGCAGAACCGTGTCCAGAAATGGAAAGCACCATGAATGCTTTAGCAACCGGCACTGCGGACGCCATCAAGATCCGCAGCCTCGTCAAACGCTTTGGCGCCTTTACCGCCGTCAAGGACGTCAACATCTCGGTACCGGCGGGGTCCTTTCTCGTGCTCGTCGGCCCCTCGGGTTGCGGCAAGTCGACCCTTCTGCGCATGCTGGCCGGGCTTGAAAGCCCGAGCGAAGGCGAAATCGCCTTCGTCGGGCAGACCGTATCGAGCGGCGCGGGCGGCGTCATTGCCGACGCCGGCAAGCGCAACGCCGGGCTCGTGTTCCAGAGCTATGCGCTCTGGCCGCACATGACGGTCGCCGGCAACATCGCCTGGCCGCTGAAAGTCGCCAGATGGCCGCGCGACAAGCGCGAGCAGCGTGTGCGGGAAGTGCTTTCGCTTCTCGGCATCGACACGCTTGCCGAACGGTATCCGGCCGAGATCTCCGGCGGCCAGCAGCAGCGCGTGGCGATCGCCCGCACGATCGCGCCACAGCCGAGCATTCTTTTGTTCGACGAGCCGCTGTCGAACCTCGATGCCAAGCTGCGCATCGAGATGCGCAGCGAGCTGATGCGCATCCACCGGGCGACGGGGGCGACATCGGTCTACGTCACGCACGACCAGGTCGAGGCGATGACCATGGCGACCCATGTCGCCGTGCTCAACAACGGCCGCGTCGAACAGTTTGGCAAGCCGATCGATCTCCTGCGCAATCCGCAGACCACCTTCGTTGCGACCTTCCTCGGCACGCCGCCGGCAAACCTGATACCGGTGCACCGCGCCGGCGACGGCCTCGTCTTCGGCGATATGGTGCTCGCGCCGGCTTCCGTGGCGGCCGGCCGCGACGATGCGCAACTGCTCTACCGTGCCGAAGACGTCAGCGTCGGCGCGGTCGCCGGAGCACCGTCGCTTATGGCCCGCTTTGCCGAAGCAGCACCGATCGCGGGGCGAACCATGGTGACCGCCATGGTCGGCGACCTGCGCGTTACGGCCATGGCCGACAGCTACTTCACCGCCACACCGGGGGAGCCGATCCCCCTTTCCTTCATTCGCACCCCCGATGCGGTTTTCGCCGCCACCGGAGAAAGGATCCAACAATGAGGCTCATCCTCATGCGCCACGGCGAAACCCAGTGGAACGCCGAACAACGCCTCCAGGGACAGGACAACTCGCTCCTGTCCGAGCGCGGGGTCGCGCAGGTGAGGCGGTTCCGCCCCTACGCCAAGGCGTTGAAGCCGGTTCGCATTATCGCCTCCGATCTCGGCCGCACCCGGCAGACGGTCGCCCTCATCGGTCACCCGGACGCGCCGACCGACGAGCGCTTCCGCGAATTGGACATGGGCGAATGGACGGGACGGCGCAAGCCGGATCTGATCGCCGAGCGGCCGGAAGAATATGCCGCATGGCGCGCCGGTACGTTCACGCCGGCCAACGGCGAAACCTGGGGCGCCTTTCGCGGCCGCGTGGCCGAAGGTGTGCATGACTGGATGTCGCGCACCGAAGGGGACCTGCTCGTGGTTGCCCATGGCGGCGTGGTGCGCGCCGCCTGCCACGAATTCCTCGATCTTCCCCCGTCGCGCGTCGTCCCCGTCACGCCGGGGACGGCGACCATCCTGCATTTCCCGCGGCGCGGCAGCATGACCGCGCAGCTGGAGGGCTACAACATCGGATCTGTCGCACCCGACGACTTCGTCGCCGACTGATACTTGCGGCGAGGGGCATGAGATGAACTCCGGAACATTCGTTATCCTGGAACTTCTGGGTGGCGTGGCGCTGCTTCTGTGGGGCGTTCGCATGGTGCGCACTGGCGTCATGCGCGGCTGGGGCGACCGGCTGCAGCGCTTTGTCGAAGAACGCCTGTCGAACCGGCTTACCGCCTTCGGTGGCGGGGTCCTTGCGACCGCCGTGCTCGGCAGCGCCACGGCCATGGCGCTGATCGTTGCCGGGCTTGCAGGCGCCGGTGCGATTTCGGCCCAGACCGGGCTCGCCGTCCTGCTTGGGGCGGATATCGGCTCCGCGCTCGTCTCCGGCCTCTTTGCCTCCGGCTCGTCGCTTGCCGGCGTGCTCGCTCCGCTGTTTCTCCTGACCGGATACATCGCATTCAGCGTGTCCGGCGAATTCCGACCGCGTAACGCCGGCCGCATCCTGATGGGCCTCGGGCTGATGCTGATGGCCTTGAAGGTGGTCGTGTCGGCGACCGCGCCACTGCGCGAAGCCACGCTTTTCCACGATGTCCTGCAGGCGGTCGCGACGGAGCCCGTGCTTGGCTTCCTCGTCGGTGCAATGCTTGCATGGCTGTTCCACTCGACGCTTGCCGTCATCCTGCTCGTCGCCTCGCTCCTGATGAACGGCAGCCTCGAAGTCGCCGGCGCCGTCCCGCTTATCCTCGGGATCAATTTCGGCGGCGGACTTCCGGCGGTCAGCGCCACGCTCGACCAGCCGCCATCCGCCCGCAAGCTGCCGGTCGCCAATCTCTTCTGCCGCGGGCTTCTGGCGGTGTCGCTGCTGCCCTTCGCGCGGCAGATCGTCGATATTGCCGGCCGTCTACCCACCGATCCGTTGCATGTCGCGGTCGGTCTTCACGTCACCTTCAACCTGGTCGTTGCGGCCGTGTTCCTGCCGCTGTCGTCGTTCGTCGTGAACCTTGTGGAACGGCTTGTCCCGCCAGCGCCGGTCGTTGGCGATCCCTTGACGTCTCCGCGCTATCTCGACAGCATGTCGCTGGAGACGCCGGCAATCGCGCTCAGCAATGCAACGACCGAAACGATCCGCATGAGCGAATTGCTGGAGCGCATGTTCCGGATGGCGCTGACGTCGTTACAGGCCGGCAGGCTCGAAAATCTGAAGGAACTGCTGCCCGTGGATGCACGGCTCGGCAATTACATGGCGTCGGTGCACGCCTATCTCGGACAATTGACACAGGACGGGTTGCCGGCCGGAGAGACGAGCAGAGCCCATGAGATCATGTTGTTTGCGAGCAATCTCGAACATGCGGGCGACGTCATCAAGCTAAGCCTTGCCGATCGCATCAGGGCGAAAATCAAGCAGAACATCCAGTTCACCGTCAGCCAGCGTGCGGCGATCGAGGCGCTCTCGGAGGTGATCGTGGCCTCGTTGCGATTGTTGCCTGCGGCCCTCTCCTCCCGCGACGTCGCGGCCGCATCGCGGCTCGCGGCCCAAAAGGACCGCTTCCGTGAACTCGAAGATGAAATCGTGCGCCGGCATCTCGGCGGCGAGCATGTGGAGACGGCGGCCGGTGCGAGAGACAATGCCCTCTTCATCGACCTCGTGCGCGACCTCCACCGGATCAATTCCGATATCGCAGCCGCCGGTTATCCGCTGGTGCAGGCCGCAGGCCTGTTGAGCAGCAGCCGAATTCTCAACGTCGGAGCGGTTGCCGGTGCGAGATGATCGCAAAGGCGATGTCGATCAGCCAGGCGCTGCTAGAGCTTGGCTGAGACCGCTGTCGCCGCCTCTCGGATAGTCTGCATCAGCAGAGAAAGGGCGAGCGGCGGCACCGCGTCGGCGCGCATGGTCAGGCCAACAGGACCTTTCGTTTCGCTTGTGTCGATCGGCAGGATTGCGATCGTGCCATCGTCGACATCGGCGGCGACGACGCCGGCGGAGATGATCCAGATCGCATCGCTCGCCCGCACGAAGGCCCGGCCGAAGGCGTCGGACACGGTCTCGATCTGGTTCGGCAGACTGGCAATGCCATTTGTGATCAGGAAGCGCTCGACGAAGGGGCGGATGATCGAGGCGCGTGTCGGCATCAGGACCGGGAAGTCGGCGAGCCGCGCAAAGGTGGCATGGGCGCCGGCAAGCAGCGGATGTCCGGCCCTGACGGCAAAGACCACCTGTTCCGAGTAGAGATGCTCGAAGGAAAAGCCGGTCATCTTTTCCGGTGCCGCAAGCCGCCCGACGACCAGATCGAGATCGCCGACGCGCAGTTGTTCGAGGAGGACTGCATTCTCGCCTGTGACGATCTTGATGCGGGCGCCGGTCTCCTCCTTGAGAAACAGCGTCATGGCATGCGGCATGATCCGCGTCGAGACGGTCGGCAGCGCTCCGATGCGGACCGGAACGCCGTCGCCGGACCGTTCCTGCGAGACGGAATCGAGCCCCTGCCGAAGCGCCGTCAGCGCCGCACCGGCGTGGCGCAGGAACACCTCGCCGTAGCGCGTTATCTTGATGCCGCGCCCGTCGCGCTCGAAGACCGCGACGCCAAGCACCTCTTCGAGTTCGCGGATCGTCTTGGTCACGGCCGGCTGGCTGACATGCAGCAGCTCGGCCGCCTTCATCACGCTCTTCTGCCGGGAGACCTCGACAAATGTCTGTAGATGGCGAAACTTGACCCGGGCGTCGATCATGGAATTCATAACCCTCAAGTTAATGAAATGCCATGAAATATCATTTTACCTAACCAGATTAAATATCCAATTTGGTGGCGGAGGAGAGAGCCCGTGCAGTTTGCCCGTATCAACGACATTACGATCCACTATCAGGTGATCGGCGCCACCGGCGACCGGCCGGTGCTGGTTTTCGCCAATTCGCTCGGCACGGATTTTCGCATCTGGCGCGATGTCATCGTCCGTCTTGCCGGCGATTTTGCCATCGTCCTCTACGACAAACGCGGCCATGGCCTCTCGGATATCGGGCCCACACCCTATGCGATCGAGGACCATGCGAACGACCTTGTCGGCCTGCTCGACATGCTCTCGGTCAAGCAGGCGATCATCTGCGGCCTCTCGGTCGGCGGCCTGATTGCGCAGTCGCTCTACCAGCGACGGCCCGATCTGGTGCGGGCGCTCGTCCTTTGCGACACGGCGCACAAGATCGGCACGGCCGAGACCTGGGCCGCACGCATCGCGGCGGTAGAGGAACACGGCATCGAGGCGATTGCCGATAGCGTGCTCGAGCGCTGGTTCACGCCGGCGTTTCGCCGCCCGGAAAACATCGCCTATGCCGGCTATCGCAACATGCTCGTCCGTCAGCCTGTAACCGGATACGTCGCCACCTGCGCCGCCATCCGCGACGCCGACTATACCGAGGCGGCAGCCCGCATCGCCGTGCCGACGCTTTGCGTCGTCGGCGATCAGGACGGCTCGACGCCGCCGGATGTCGTGCTTGCCACCGCCCGCCTCATTCCCGGTGCGCGCTACGAAGTCATCCGCGATGCCGGTCACATTCCCTGCGTCGAAAACCCGGAAGCCTTGACCGCGGTGCTTCGCGCCTTCTTCGAAATTGCAATGCATGGAGACAGGACCCATGAGTGACGCTTCTGCGCCCTCCGACCGTTATCGCCAGGGCATGGCCACGCGCCGTGCGGTGCTCGGCGACAATCACGTGGATCGGACGCAGTCGGTTTCTACCGAATTCGACCGCCCCTTCCAGGAGCTGATCACCGAAGCGGCGTGGGGCCATGTCTGGTCGCGGCCGACCTGGACGAAGCGTGAGCGCTCGATCGTGACGATCGCGTTGCTCGCCGCCCTCGGCCAGGACGACGAGGTTGCCATGCATGTGCGGGCGACCGCCAATACCGGTGCGACCCGCGAGGATATCTGCGAGGCGCTGCTGCACGTGGCGATCTATGCCGGCGTGCCGGCGGCCAACCACGCGATCAAGATCGCCAAGCAGGTCTTTGCCGAGATCGATGCCGGCACGGCGGCCTGACGGGAGGAAGCGATGTCCGACAGAACCAATGGAAAGCCGGAGACGGGCGCCTTTTTCGCGCGCGACCGTGGATGGCATGCGCCGGCGCTGACGCCGGGCTACAAGACCTCGGTGCTGCGCTCGCCTCAAAAGGCGCTGCTTTCACTTGACGGCACGATTTCGGAAATTACCGGCCCGGTCTTCGGGCACTCGGTCATCGGCGAACGCGACAACGACCTCATCCACAATTTCGCCAAGCCCGGTGAGAGCGCCATTGGCGAGCGCATCATCGTGCATGGCCGCGTGCTCGACGAGCGTGGCCGCGCCGTGCCTGGGGCGCTGCTCGAATTCTGGCAGGCCAATGCCGGCGGCCGCTACCGCCACAAGAAGGAAAGTTATCTCGCGCCGCTCGATCCGAACTTCGGCGGCTGCGGCCGCACGATCACCGACGCGGAAGGGGGCTACGCTTTCCGGACGATCAAGCCCGGTCCCTATCCCTGGCCGAACGGCGTCAACGACTGGCGTCCGGCGCATATCCATTTCTCGGTCTTCGGCCATGGTTTCGCGCAGCGGCTGATCACCCAGATGTATTTCGAGGGCGACCCGATGATCTGGAAGTGTCCGATCGTCAACACCATCCCGGACCGCCAGGCCGTAGAACAATTGATCGCCCCGCTCGACTGGGCAAACACCATTCCCTTCGACGCACGGGCCTACAAGTTCGATATCGTGCTGCGGGGACGCCGCTCGACACTGTTCGAGAACCGGCTGGAGGGCAACTGATGGTTCAGCAACTCGGCTACCTCAAGGAGACGCCCTCGCAAACGGCCGGGCCCTACGTGCATATCGGCCTCACCCCGAACTTCTGCGGCATCACCGGCGTCTACGAGGCTGACCTCGGATCGCGGATGGTGAACGCTGAGACGCGTGGCGAGCGCATTACTATCACCGGACGGGTGATCGACGGCGCCGGTGCGCCGCTCAAGGACGCGCTCGTCGAGATCTGGCAGGCGGATGCCGCCGGGCTCTACAATTCGCCGACCGAGATACGCGGTGCTGCGGACGCAAACTTCACCGGCTGGGGGCGCTGCGCAACGGGCGCCGAAGACGGGGTCTTTTCCTTCGAGACCATCAAGCCGGGGCAGGTTCCCTACAGCCACGACCGGAAAATGGCGCCGCACATCACCTTCTGGATCGTCGCGCGGGGCATCAACATAGGCCTTCACACCCGAATGTATTTCCCGGACGAGGCGGCAGCCAACGCTGCCGATCCGCTGCTTGCGCGCATCGAACATCGCCATCGCGTCGCGACGCTTGTCGCGACCGGAACGGCGCCTAATTATGTCTTCGACATTCACCTGCAGGGTGAGAAGGAAACGGTCTTCCTCGACATCTGAACAGGAATGTCACGCCTGGACATGGAGTGCCGCATGGGCGGCATTCAGGGCAGCAGGTGGCATTTCGTTCGGCGAGCCGCATCCGCGACCAGAAACGGGGAAATCATGACCTATTCCGCCTTCGACCACCCTTATCTTTCCGGGTTGCTGGGGGATGAGGCGGTTGCCGCCGAGTTCTCGGCTTCCGCCGATATCCATGCGATGCTCGCCTTCGAGGCGGCGCTTGCGCGGGCCGAGGCCGTGCACGGCATCATCCCGGCCAAGGCTGCCGACCGGATCACCGAGGCGTGCCGCGCCTTTTCGCCCGACGTCAGCGCGCTGAGGCGGGCCGTGGCGGCCGACGGGGTGGTGGTTCCGGAACTCGTGCGACAGTTGCGATTGATCGTCGGCGGCGAGGCGGCAGACTATGTGCATTACGGCGCCACCAGCCAGGATGTCATCGACACCAGCCTGATGCTCAGGATGAAGGCGGTGGCCGAGCTTTTCGCCGTCCGGCTCGGCAACATCGTCACGGTGCTCGAGGAGTGCGACAACGAATGGGGCGAGCGCGGACTGATGGGGCGCACCCGTATGCAGGCGGCGATCCCGATCACCGTGTCGGACCGGCTGCGCAGCTGGATCGAGCCGCTGCTCGATCACAAGGACCGGCTGGAAGCCATGGATCGCGATCTCTTCGCCGTCCAGTTCGGCGGCGCCGCCGGGACGCTGGAGAAGCTCGGTGACCGGGCGGACGACGTGCGCGCGACGCTTGCCGAAGAACTCGATCTCGCCGACTTTCCGCAATGGCACAGCCAGCGCTCGGAGGTGGCGGACTTCGCCAATGCCCTGTCGCTGGTCACGGGCAGCCTCGGCAAGTTCGGCCAGGACATCGCCTTGATGGCGCAGCAGGGCGACGAGATCGAGCTTGCGGGTGGCGGCGGATCCTCGGCAATGCCGCACAAGCAGAACCCGGTGGCAGCCGAAGTTCTGGTGGCGCTCGCGCGGTTCAACGCGACCCAGCTTTCCGGCATGCACCATGCGCTGATCCACGAACAGGAGCGTTCCGGCGCCGCCTGGACGCTGGAATGGCTGATCATGCCGCAGATGGCTGGTGCGACGGCGGCAGCGCTTCGTCTGGCTGGCGAACTCGTGGGCAACATACGCCGGCTTGGCCGCGCCTGAGCGGGCTGGTGACGCGATCCCTCAGCGGGCCGCGCGCAACATCGAGCGGTAGCGCACCTGGCTGTTCTTGAGGTGCTGGCGCATGGCGCTGCGCGCCTGCTCCTCGTCTCCATCCTGGATGGCGATGAGGATCGCCTCGTGCTCGGCGATCAATCGCGACAGCTCCGCAGACGCCAGCACGGTTTCCTCGCCGCTCTCCGAAACCGCTCGGCGGGGAATGAGCGCCGTGCCGAGCATCTGCAGGAACTCGCTGAAGCGCGGGTTGTTGGTCGCCTGGGCGATCGCCAGATGGAAGTTGAAGTCGGCCTCCGCCGTCGGCCGCCCCTGCGCGGCGCTCTCGCAGAAACTGTCGAACGCTTCGGCGATCTTTTCTTCCTGGGCCGGCGAACGGCGAAGGGCGGCAAGCGCTGCGGCATCGCCCTCGACGGCGGTCCTCAGTTCCAGCATTTCGATCAGCGAAGAGACGCGCGCAAGATCGATGCCGTGGAACGGCAGCGGGGTCGAAGGCGCAGGCTCCAGCACGAAGACACCGATACCGTGCCGCGCCTCGACAAGCCCGCCGGAGCGCAGCGCCGCGATCGCTTCGCGCACGACCGTGCGGCTCACGCCGAATTCCTGCGTCAGCTGCGCTTCCGAAGGCAGGCGGTCGCCAGGCTTGTAATGCCCGGCGCCGATCTGGCCGCTGAGGGCGTCCGTTACCTTGGCCACCAGCGTCTTGCCTTGAGAGGCGGGGGGTTCGGAGGCGGTGACGTTGCTCATGGGAATGGCCGTTTCTGCGACTTGGGTGCTTTGTGTCTGGATACGCCATTGCCGATCAAGGGCGCAATCCATGGCTGGCTGCAATGCGCGGGAACCAAGGGTGATGTCTCAATAAATCGGATCATCGACGAAGGCGCCGCCCTGATAGCGCACGAGAGAGTCGCCCGGCTGCGGCGTGGGGGTGTTTTCAGCGACTTTCTGACGGAAAACTTCGGCATTGTCCTTCGGGCGCCAGCCGAGCCAGGAAACATGCGAATTGTCCCACCAGCCGGCGTCGTTGGCCGAGGCGCCCCAGATGACCGGGCAACCGAGAACCGGCACACGGAAGACGGCCTCCGTCAAGGATACGAAGTCGTCATGGGAAAACCAGGTGGAGAGCATGCGATAGTTGACGGGCTCGGGCAGGCAGGAGCCGATGCGGACCAGGGCGGTCTCCTGGCCGAACTTCTCGAAATACATGCGCGCCAGCGCTTCGCCGAAGCACTTCGACACGCCGTAGAGCCCGTCGGGCCGGTAGGGCGCGTTCGGGCCGAGCCGTTCGCCTTGCGGATAGTAGCCGATCGTGTGGTTGGTGCTGGCAAAGAGGATGCGTGGCTTGTTGTTGGCGCGCGCCGCCTCATAGAGATTGTAGAGGCCGAGAATATTGCCGTCGAGGATTTCCGAGAACGGACGTTCGACCGAAATGCCGCCCAGATGCACGATCGCATCGCATCCGACGACAAGCTCGTTGACGGCGCCCCGGTCGGCCAGGTCGCACTGAACGCATTCCTCGTTTTCACCCGGCGGATCGAGCGGCGCGCGATCTGCTAGACGGATCGTCCTTGCCAATGGCGCCAGCCTTTCGCGCATGACGCGGCCCAATTGCCCCGCCGCGCCGGTGATCAGAAGTCGTTCCATCGCCTGCCCCCCCAAGCCGGTGCAGGCGCTCACCGCGATCGATGCGCCCACATATCATATGATATCCGCTAACATATAATACATCTCTATTGCAATGCTTTCGCGATGAGGCGATTTTGTTAAGGAGCGATCTCTTGGCGGCGTTTGGCGCCGAATTTCGGCCTTATGGCGTCACGTCGCTTTCGAAGTACAAAGGCGACCCGCAGATCTTATATGATGACTTGTATTACGACGTATTGACATGTGTGTGATGACTTGCTTAGTAGGCGCGTCGAGTTTTAGGGAGGACCCGCACGAAATGAACCCTGAGCAGATCAAGGCCGCGCTTGGATCGGGCCTGCTTTCGTTCCCGGTGACGCATTTCGATGCGGAGGGTCGGTTTGCGCCGGACAGCTATCGGGCGCATGTCGAGTGGCTGGCCGGCTACAAGGCGCCGGTTCTGTTTGCGGCCGGTGGCACCGGCGAGTTCTTTTCGCTGAAGCCTGACGAGATCCCCGGCATCGTCAGGGCGGCCAAGGACGTTTCCGGCGACACGGCGATCGTATCGGGCTGCGGCTATGGCACGGAGATGGCGGTCGACATCGCTCGTTCGGTCGAGCGCGTCGGTGCCGACGGCATCCTGCTTCTGCCGCACTATCTGATCGATGCGCCGCAGGAAGGGCTTTATGCCCATGTGAAGACGATCTGCCAGTCGGTCGGCATCGGCGTCATGGTCTATAACCGCGACAACGCGGTGCTGCAGGCCGATACGCT